>CAMPBZ010000017.1 GCA_946641795.1 uncultured Clostridia bacterium | reverse complement strand
CGCGGGCGGAGCGGCGTTTACGCCAAAGGGCTTTCTCATCAGCAATACCGTCCTTTCCGAAATTGTGGAATTTGAGACCGAAAAGCGGTGAAAGCACTTGACAAAAAGCAATCTTTCATGTAAAATATAAGTGATATTAAAATAGAGAAAGGCGAGGTTTTTTTCATGGAAGAAAATCAAAACGAACGCGAATTCTATACGCTGACCGATGAGGAAGGCAACGAGAGCGAATTTGAGCTGATCGGCGCGGCGGAATACAAGGGCAAACAGTATTTTGCCATGATTCCGGCAACCGAGGAGCAAAAGGAAGACGAGTTCTGCGAATATGTCATCCTGCGCCTGGATGTGGATGAAAACGGCGAAGAAACGCTCATCACCATTGACGACGACGAGGAATTTGACGACGTTGCCGATATTTTTGACGACCAGTTTTCCGAGGAAGTGGACTACGACGGAAAAGCCTGAATTTGAATTTTTCCTGCCGAGTGCGTGATAGGCGGCAATATTGAGCCTACAATTGATCAAAGGAGTCTGACGCCTTCCCGGTTTGCAGACCTCCCGCCTCCGGTTTCGGTTGACTTGTCCCGAGCGGAGTGACGGACGTTGGGAGCAGTAAAAGGAAGGGGAGAGGACACCGCCCTGGAAACCAGGGTTCAGAATTTCCGACCTACACGGCCCGGTGGGTTTTCCGAATGCCTGCGGCATTTACAAGTTTGGGGGAGCCGTGCGCTCCCCTTTTGGATTTTTGAAAAAGCAAGAAAATTACATAGAAGGAGAAAACAAAAATGGGAATTATCAAAGCGTTAACCGATGCCGTCAGCGGTTCTTTGGCCGATCAATGGCTGGAAGTTCTGGAAGCCGACAATATGGACGGTTCCACCGTTTTTACCAAAGGCGTTACCGTTCGCCGCGACGGAAGAAACAACAATAAGCGCGGCAACTCGGACGTGATCTCCGACGGGTCGATCATTCACGTTTACCCCAACCAGTTTATGATTTTGGTGGACGGCGGCAAGATTGTTGACTACACCGCCGAGGAAGGGTATTACAAGGTGCAAAACTCCGCCGCCCCCTCGCTGTTCAACGGCCAGTTCGGCGCCGCCCTCAAAGATACCTTTGCGCGCATCAAATATTCGGGAACGCCCTCCTATAAACAGCAGGCGTTCTTCATCAACTTGCAGGAAATCAAGGGCATCCGCTTCGGCACGCCCAGCCCGGTCAACTACTTTGATCAGTTCTACAACGCCGAGCTCTTCCTGCGGGCGCACGGCACCTATTCCATTAAGATCACCGATCCCATCAAGTTCTATGCCGAGGCCATTCCGAAGAACGCTTCGCGCGTGGACATCAAGGATATCAACGAGCAATACCTTGCCGAGTTCTTGCAGGCCTTTTCCGCGGCGCTCAACCGGATGTCGCTGGAAGTGCGCATTTCGCAGGTTATGTCCAAACTGCCCGAGCTTTCCAAGTTTATGTCCACCGAGCTGGACGAAAGCTGGAAGGAAATGCGCGGCTTTGAGGTACAGGCCGTCGGTATTGCAAGCGTTAGCTACGACGAGGACTCCAAAAAGCTCATCAATATGCGCAACCAGGGCGCAATGCTGGGCGATCCCTCTGTGCGGGAAGGCTATGTTCAGGGCGCCGTTGCACGCGGTATTGAGAACGCGGGCAGCAACTCCGCCGGCAGTGCGCAGGCCTTTATGGGTATGGGCATTGGTATGAACGCCGCAGGCGGCTTTATGGGGGCGGCTTCCGCTTCCAACCAGGCGCAAATGCAGCAACAGCAACAACAGCAACAGCAGGCGGCAGACGGCTGGACTTGCCCCAAGTGCGGCAAAGCGAACACCGGCAAATTCTGCTCCGAGTGCGGCGCGCCCAAGCCCGCCGCCGAGGGCGCCTGGACCTGCCCGAAATGCGGCAAGTCGAACACCGGCAAGTTCTGCTCCGAATGCGGCGAGGCCAAACCCGCCGGCGAGTGGTTCTGCTCCAACTGCGGCCATAAGAACGCCGCCGGAACCCGCTTCTGCCCCGAGTGCGGCCACGCAAAAGAGTAACCGGGGAGTAGCGATATGCCGGAGCAAACCGCCATATACGAATGCCCCAACTGCGGCGCGGCGTTGACCTTCAACGCCGCCGAGCAGCTTTTTACCTGCGATTTCTGCCTTTCCAAATTCTCGCGCGACGAAGTGCTCAACGCCAACAGCCGGGAAAAAATGCGGGAGCAGGAAGCCGCCGAAGAGGCGTTCAACGCGCAAATGAACGAGTACGAGTGCAAGCAATGCGGCGCGCACATCATTGCCGATGAAAACACCGTTGCAAGCACCTGCGCCTATTGCCACAACCCCGTTGTTTTGGTGGGGCGGCTTTCGGGCGAAATGAAACCGCAAAAAATCATTCCCTTCGGCTACGATAAAGCGGCGGCCGAGGAAAAGTTTTTCCAGTTTGTCAAAAAGAAATGGTTTGTTCCCAAGGCCTTTTTCGTAAAGGAACAGGTGGAAAAAATTGCGGGCATTTACTATCCCTTCTGGGTCACCGACGTCAATACCGACTCCAAAATTCAGGCGCGCGCTACCAAGGTGCGCACCTGGCGCAACGGGAGCCGGGAATATACCGAGACCTCGTACTACGAGATTTACCGCCGGGGAAAGATCCATTTTGAGGACCTGACCACCGCGGCGCTCTCGGAGGCCGATAAAAAAATGCTGGAAGGCATTTTGCCCTATCCCAGCGCGGCGCTGGAAGAGTTTTCTATGCCCTATCTTTCCGGCTACGCCGCAAAAAAGCGGGACATCGGGCAGGACGACATCAAGGCCGAGCTCAAAGGCCGCATCGACAACTATTCCGAGCGTATTCTGCGCGCCACGGTGGGCAGTTACACTACGCTGAACGTTTACGGCAGGGAAAGCCGCGTGCTGAACAGCCATTGGGATTATTCGCTGCTCCCGGTCTGGGTGTTGACCTACCGGGATGAAAAGCGGGGAAAAACCTACGTTTACACAATGAACGGGCATACCGGAAAGGTGCACGGGGAACTGCCGGTCAGCCGGTGGAAGCTCGCCGCCCTGTTCGGCGCGGTCGCAACGGTGCTGACCGGGCTGTTTACGCTGATCATCGGAGGGCTGATGCAATGAATATTACACCAACTATGGTTCTTGTGGCGCTGGCGATCGCCATTGTTTGCGCAATCATCAGCGTGATCGTGGTGATCCGCAAATATTCAATGAAGCACGACCCGGTGGATTACCCGCTGGATCAATTTACCAAACTCAATTTAGAGGAGCAATCCGACCTCTTCATCCGAAAAGAGGTCACTAGCCGCGTCATTTCGGAAGATAAAAAATAGGCGCAAACACAAAAAGCCGATTTCAAATCGATTTGCAGGGGACACCTTCTTCGGGGCGTCCTCTGCAATTTTGAGCGCAACCGGCAAAGGGAAAGAGGCATTTATGACAAAAAAGAACTGCAAACTCCCGGCGGAGCATGGGTTTCCAAATCCGCCGTTCACAAAGGAAATGAAGGCGACGCACACCATTCTCGCGCCCGACATTTTCCCCATCCATATGCTCCTGATCTCCGAGATCTTCCGGATGTACGGCTACAAGTTTCAGGTTTTGCACGACAGCGGAAAGCCGGTCATTCAAAAGGGGCTGGAACAGCTGCACAACGATATGTGCTATCCCGCCATTTGCACCTCCGGCCAGCAGCTCTACGCGCTCACCTCCGGGCAGTATGACCCGCACAAGGTGGCGCTCATTCAATTCCAGACCGGCGGCGGCTGCCGAGCCTCCAACTATATCTGGATGCTCCGCAAAGCCCTGCACAATATGGGAATGGACTACGTTCCCGTGCTTTCGTTGAGCTTTTCCAAAATGGAAAAGAGCAGCGGCTTCCGCATTTCCAAACTGATGATGATGAAGGGCATTGTCGCTGTGATGTACGGCGATATGCTGATGCTGTTGAAAAACCAGGTCAAACCCTACGAGGCTCACGCGGGCGACACCGAAAAAACGGTGGAGCGCTGGGTGGCCGAACTGGCCGCACAATTCCGCAAAAACCGCGGGCTGTTCGGTAAGGCGTTTCGCAAAAATATGCGGGACATTGCCGCCGATTTCCACGCCATTGAGCGCAAAAAGGTCAAAAAAACCAAGGTCGGCATTGTGGGCGAGATCTACGTCAAATATTCGCCGCTGGGCAACAACGGGCTGGAAGCCTTTTTGGAAGCGCAGAACTGCGAGTTTATGGTTCCCGGCGTGCTGGGCTTTTTCCAGTTTATGTTTGACAATCAAAAAACCGACCGCAAGCTCTACGGCGGCAGCATTCGCGGCGCTTTCATTGCCAAAGCCGGCTCGGCGCTGATGCGCAAGGTGGAAAAAATCTTTATCGAAACGCTCCGGCAGTACCCGGATTTCGTTGTGCCAACGCCGTTTTCGCATATCTGCGAGCTGGGCGACCGCATCATCGGCCGCGGGGTCAAAATGGGCGAGGGCTGGCTCTTGCCGGCCGAAATTGCCGAACTGCTTGAAAAAGGGTACGAAAACATCATTTGTGCCCAGCCCTTCGGCTGTTTGCCAAACCATATCGTTGCAAAAGGAACCATCCGCACCCTGCGCAACCTTTACCCCAACGCCAATATCTGCCCGGTGGATTATGACGCCGGCGCATCCAAAGTCAACCAGGAAAACCGCATCAAACTGATGCTGGCGCTTGCCGAGGAGACCGAAGCCGGGCGCGCCGACGACCAATCGAACCCAAGGAGGGCCGCAACTTGAAACAAATCGGAATTGACGTTGGGTCCACCACCATCAAATGCGCCGTTCTGGACGAGGCGGGGGAGCTTGTTTACTCCTCCTACGAGCGGCACCGCGCCTGCATTGCGCCAATGATGGCGGCAATTTTGCGCACGATCGCCGAAAAATACCCCGGCGAAAAGGTTCGCCTTGCCGTTTCCGGCTCGGCCGGAATGGGCATTGCCAACGATCTTGGCCTGCCGTTTATCCAGGAAGTTTACGCAACGCGGCTTGCCGTGCTGAAAAAAATGCCGGAAACCGATACCGTCATCGAGCTGGGCGGCGAGGACGCGAAGATCTTATTTTTGGGAAAATCGCTGGAAGTCCGTATGAACGGCACCTGCGCCGGCGGCACCGGCGCCTTTATCGACCAAATGGCGGAATTGATGAACGTTTCGCCCGAGGAACTGGAAGCGCTTGCCGAACAGAGCGAGAAACTTTACACCATTGCTTCGCGTTGCGGCGTGTTTGCAAAATCGGATATTCAACCCCTGCTCAATCAGGGCGCGCAAAAAAAGGATATTGCCGCCAGCATTTTCTATGCCGTGGTCAACCAGACCGTGGCCGGGCTTGCGCAGGGAAGAGCCATTTCGGGCAACCTGCTTTACCTCGGCGGGCCGCTCACCTTTTTCCCCTATCTGCGCGCGGCGTTTGACGATACGCTCAAAACCAAGGGCGCCTGCCCGGAGCATTCGCTCTTTTTCGTTTCCATGGGCGCGGCACTTTCGCCGAACGCGGCCGAAATTGACCCCGCGGAGCTTGCCGGAACGGTGGCAAATTTTCAAAGCAAAACCGCTTTTGCCGGGTGCCGTCCGCTTTTTGAAAACGAGGCGGAATACGCGGCGTTTGCCGACCGCCACAAGGCCGACTCGCGCGGGATTGCGGAAATTGCCGCGCCGAACGGCGAAATGTTTTTGGGCATCGACGCCGGCTCCACCACCGTCAAAGCGGTGCTTTGCGATCGCGCGGGCAACCTGTTTTACCCAATGTACCTGCCCAACAGCGGCAACCCGGTTCCGCTCATTCGCAACTACCTCACCGAGCTTTACGCCAAATTCCCGAATGTCAAAATCGCCGGTTCGGCGGTTACAGGGTACGGCGAAGCGATGATCCAAAGCGCCTTCGGCGTCGGGTGCGGCGTGGTGGAAACCATTGCGCACTACACCGCGGCGGCGCATTTTTGCCCGCAGGTGGATTTCATTCTGGATATCGGCGGGCAGGACATCAAGTGTTTCCGCATCCGCAACGGCGCCATTGATAGCATTTTCCTCAACGAGGCGTGCTCTTCGGGGTGCGGCTCCTTCCTGCAAACCTTTGCCGGCGTGCTGGGCTTTACACCGCAGGAGTTTGCCAAGCAGGCGCTCTTTGCAAAAAGCCCGGTCGATCTCGGCTCGCGCTGTACCGTATTTATGAACAGTTCGGTCAAGCAGGCGCAAAAGGACGGCGCCACGGTGGCCGATATTTCGGCCGGCCTTTCGGTCAGCGTGGTCAAAAACGCGCTGTATAAGGTCATCCGGTGCGCCGATCCCACCCGCCTGGGCGACCATATCGTGGTGCAGGGCGGCACCTTCCTCAATGACGCGGTCCTGCGCGCCTTCGAGCAGGAGATCGGCAAAGAAGTCCTGCGCCCCTCGGTTGCGGGGCTGATGGGAGCCTACGGCGCCGCGCTTTACGCAATGGAGCACGACAAGGGCGAGACCCGGCTGATCGACGCCGAAGGACTGAAAGCTTTTGCGCACAAGGTCAGCGCCCTGACCTGCAACGGGTGCCAGAACCACTGCCGCCTGACGGTGAACCAGTTTTCCAACGGCAGGCGCTACATTGCCGGCAACCGGTGCGAAAAACCGGTGCAAACCGAAAAGAACCGCGCGCACTTCAACCTTTACGAATACAAGTGCGAGCTACTTTCCGCCTACCGCAAAAACGAGATCCGCCATCCCGGCGCAAAAACGGTAGGCCTTCCGATGGTGCTCAATTTTTACGAGCTCCTGCCCTTCTGGTGGACGCTGTTTGACGCGCTCGGCTACAACGTTGTCGTTTCGGGGCAGTCCAACCACGCGCTCTATGTCAAGGGTCAGCAAACCATCCCCTCGGATACCGCTTGCTACCCGGCCAAACTGGCGCACGGGCATTTCGAGGATTTGCTGGAAAAGAACCCCGATCTTTTATTCTACCCCTGTATGAGCTACAACGTAGAGGAAGGCTATGGCGCCAACCACTACAATTGCCCGGTGGTGGCCTACTATCCAACCGTCATCGGTGCCAACGTTGCGATCCCGGAACGCATGACCTACATTGACGGCTTTTTGAGTCTTGCCGACCGCCGCGTTTTTGCCAAACATTTTGTGCGCGTAATGGGCGAAAAAGGAGTTTCCGTACCGCTGACCGATGCCAAAAAGGCCGCCCAGGCCGCCTATGCCGCCTACGACCGCTATATGGAAGCCGTGCGGCAAAAGGGCGGGGAATACCTGCAAACCGCCAAGGAGAAGGGAATGCCGGTCATCGTGCTTGCGGGCAGACCTTACCACATTGACCCCGAGATCAACCACGGCATCGACCGTCTGATTTGCGATCTCGGCGCCGTTGTGGTCACCGAGGACGCGGTGGCGCACAAGGTACAGCCGTTCCAAACCACGGTGCTCAACCAGTGGACCTACCACGCCCGGCTTTACGCGGCGGCAAGATATGTTGCCGACGCGAACGATCCCGGCCTGAACCTGGTGCAGCTCGTTTCCTTTGGCTGCGGGGTAGATGCCGTTACCACCGACGAGGTGCGCGCCATTCTGGAATGCCGCGGCAAGCTCTACACGCAAATCAAAATTGACGAGATCACCAACCTGGGCGCGGTGAAGATCCGGCTGCGCAGTCTGTTTGCCGTTGCCGGAAACAAATGAAATCAATTAAAGGAAAGAAAAAAGAAGGAGAACTTTTTCTGGAAAGGGTTCTCCTTTTTTCGTTGTGTCGAACCCTGCCGAAAGCCGATATACTGTTAGCAGAAAATAAAACGGCGCGGGGGTTTGAACAATGGTTTTGCAAATTGTTTTCGGGGTATTTGTTCCTTTTTTCGGAACGGCGTTGGGGGCTTGCTGTGTCCTGCTCCTCAAAGGCGAGCTTGACCGCCGCCTGCAACGGAGTATGGCGGGGTTTGCCGCCGGCGTGATGGTGGCGGCCTCGGTTTGGAGCCTGCTCATTCCGTCCATCCGGGCGTCGGCGGGTATGGGTCGGCTTTCCTTTTTGCCGGCGGCGCTGGGCTACGCGGCGGGCTTTTTGTTCCTCTTGGCGCTGGATTTTATTATTCCCCAGCCCGAGGAGCTGACCGCCGGGTGCGATGGAAAAACCGGCATTCGCAAAGTGCGTATGATGGTGCTTGCCGTTACCCTGCACAACATTCCGGAGGGAATGGCGGTGGGCATTGCCTTTGCCGCGGTACTGGTAGAGAAAAACGCGGCAATGGCATCGGCGGCAATGGCGCTTTCGGTTGGCATTGCCGTACAGAATTTTCCCGAGGGCGCCATTGTTTCTATGCCGTTGGCAAGCGCGGGCGTTTCCAAAGGCAAAGCCCTGCTGGCGGGCATTCTTTCGGGCGCGGTGGAACTGCTCGGTGCGGGGGTCATGCTGGTGGCCTCGGTTTGGCTGGCGCCCGCAATGCCGTATTTTTTGAGCTTTGCGGCGGGAGCAATGTTCTATGTGGTGGTGGAAGAACTGATTCCCGAGACGAAGGACGGCGTGCGGCAGAAGATCGGCGCGGTCAGCTTTGCCGTCGGCTTTTTGGTAATGATGATTTTGGACGTTCTTTTGGGATGACCACGCCCGCCCCGGTTTGCCGAGGATAACCTTTTTCCAAAAGACTTGCAAAAATAGTCGTTTTGTGGTACAATAAGGCTTGGATTTGCAAAAAAGTTCCCAATTTTATAGAAAATATAAAAAGGATGAAAAAATGGGTTACGGTTTTTTTGATTATAAAGGACTCATTCCCGAAGTTTACAAAACGGGGATGTTTACCCCGGCGCACATCATTCTGATTGTGCTGGTCTATCTTATCGCCATCTTTCTCCCCATCCTGCTGCGGCGGGCGCAGCGCAGAAAGATCACTATTTTCCTGCGCGTGCTTTCCATTGCCATGGTGGTTTGGGAAGCTACGAAAATTACATGGGAAAGTTATTTTGATATTACCATTGGTGACGGCAGGTTCAATTTTGAAGGTATCCTCCCACTTTACACCTGCTCGCTTTTCATTTACACGTTGCTGGTGGCGGCCTGGACGCGGGGCAGAGTGCAAAAAATTGCCCTCTCGTTTATCACCACCATCGGGCTTTTGTACGGCGCCATCGGCGTGATCTACTGCAACGGGCTGAACTGGTATCCGTTGTTCTCCTTTGGCGGAATGTACTCCTTCCTGTTCCACAGCACCATGTTTGTAACGGGTATGATCCTTTTGATCACCGGGTATCACGAGTTGCAATGGAAGGATAGCCTTTGGGCAATGATCCCCATTCTGATCCTTTCGGTGCTCGCCATTCCGGCAAACTACCGTTGGGGCGCCGACTATATGCTCCTGCATACCGGCAGCGGCGTTCCGCTTTACGAGGATATTGCCGCCTGGCTTGCCTCCAAGGGCTTGCGCTTTTTGTACACCCTTTTAATGCTGGCAACGCATATTCCGCTTGCCTGCATTGTAATCGGGGCGGCCAAAGGCGTTCGGGCAATTGCCGCAACGCTGGCGAAAAAGCCGGCGCAGGAATAAAAAAATCGCGGTTCCTCTCTGCAAAGGAGCCGCGGTTTTTCTTTTTTCTCAAATAATGGAAAAAAAGAAACCGAAAAATTTGGATAAAATCGCCCACTGCGTGAAAAAATAACCTTGCCGATTTCAAAAAGCAAGGAGAAACGATTATGAAAGCAACCGGAATTGTCCGTCGGATCGACGATCTCGGCCGCGTGGTGATCCCCAAAGAAATCCGGCGCACCATGCGCATCCGCGAAGGCGATCCACTTGAAATTTATACCGACCGCGAAGGGGAAGTGATTTTCAAAAAGTATTCCCCCATCGGCGAATTATCGGTTTTTGCCGCGCAGTACGCCGAAACACTGCACCGCGTAGGCGAAATGTCCATTGTGATCTGCGACCGCGATTCGATCATTGCCTGCGCTGGGGTTTCCAAACGCGACTATGCCGAAAAACAGCTCTCGCCCGAGCTGGAAGCCCTGACCGAGGCGCGCTCTTTTTACGAATGGAAAGAGGGAATGAACCCGGTTCCCGTCACGCGCGAGAGCGGCAGCTGGCAGGTGGGGTGCGCAATGCCCATCATCAGCGGCGGCGACCTTGTGGGCTGTGTGGCTTCGGTTTTTGACCCCGCGGCGCAGGGAAGCTTGCGCGACCGCACCCCGCGCGAGGTCGAGGCAAAGCTGATTTTGACCGCCGCCGGTTTTCTCGGCCGGCAAATGGAAGGATAAGAAAAAAGCGTTTCCCCAAAACCGGGGGAACGCTTTTTTGCTATTAAACCGAGTATTCCTGCCGCGCCATCACGTGGTTTTGGAAATCGCGGTCCAGCTCCACAAAGTAGGCCGACCAGCCCCAAATGCGCACCACCAGCTGTTGGTGGAGTTCGGGGTGCGCCTGCGCGTCCTTCATGGCTTCCAGGTTGACGGCGTTGAGCTGCAACTGGTGCCCGCCGCGCGCCACAAAGTGCTGAATGAGCTGCGCCACCTTGCGAATGCTATCCGGCCGGTTGAAAATGCCGGCGGCAAATTCCAGGGTGAGCGGGCCGCCGTTCATCGTTCTTGCCAGATTTTGCTTGGTAAAGGACTCAATATCCGAAAGTGGGCCGGGGATTTCGGTAAACAGGTTGGGCGAATAGTTGGTGCCGAAAGGCTCGCCGGCGCGTCGGCCGTCGGCCGTGGCTTTCAGGTCGCGCGCGTGCCAGAGGTAGAACATTGCCGTACCCGTTCCGGCGCGCCAAACACCGCCCAAATCGTTCTTTTTGCCTTCCAGCGCGTCGGCAAACGCGTCCAGAATTATGCCGCCCATCTTGTCGGCTCGGTCGTCGTTCTTGCCCATCTTCGGCGCCTCGTAGCGGAGCAGGTGGAGCAGTTCGGGGTCGTTTGCATAGTCGCAATCCAGCGCGGCAAACAGGCGGGCGGGGGTGACCGTCTTTTTGTCAAAGACGTATTCTTTTACCGCCGCCAGCGCGTCGGCCGCCGAGGCAATGCCGCAGCCGTGCAGGCCGAAGTTGTTGTATTTTTTCGCGTCGCGGAGCAGATCCATCATCGGCGAGGGCAGAAACCATACGTTTTTGATGGTCGCCATCTGCCGTTCGCACTCGGCTTTGATCGCCGCGCGCACCGCCGCGAGCAGGCCTTCAAAATCGCCGCCGGTGGGCAGGTAGGCGCGCAGAACTTCGTCCACCAGCTTGGGGAAGTTGACGGCGCCAATGTTGGCAATGTCGTTGCCCACGCCGGGAACAATGAACTCCCAGCAGGCGGCAACCACATAGTTTACCGCGTCGGCGTAATCGTAACCCAGGCGGGTCAGACCCTCGATCACAACGTCGTCGTTGGAATACTGCGGGAAGCCGAGGCCGACTTTGGTCAGCTCGGTGCCCATATCGTAAAGCTCAATGGGGGTGTTTTTGTTGACGCGCAGGTTGATCTTCGGGTCGATCAGCTTGAGGTTGCGGGAGGCGAGCAGGCAAAGCTCGGAGAGCTGGTTAAAGCCCTCGCTCCCGTCGAGGAGCCGGCCGCCCAGCACCATGCTCTGGCCGTTGTCGCCCTGCTGTACGCCAACGTAGAGGTCGCTGTCTTTGTTGAAGGAAAGGAAGAAATCCTCCACCAGTTCCAGGGCGCTCTCTTTGGTATAAACCCCGGCGTCCATATCCTTTTTGAAATAGGGGTACATATATTGGTCAAAGCGCCCCACCGTGTTGTGGTAATCGCCTTCCAGCCAGAGCGAGAAGTGCAGAATGCGGAAGAATTGGAGCGCCTCTCGGAAGTTGCGCGCGCCGTAGCGGGGAACCCGGTCAAAAACGGCAACAATGTCCTCGCGCCCCATCCGTTTTGCCTCGGCCGCATAGCGGTCGCAAAGGCCGATGATGGCGTCGATCACGCGCACCTGTGCCGGCGTTGCGCTTTTGCGACGGGCGAGCAGACCTTCGGCAATGGTTTTTTCATAGTCGGGCGAAAGGTTGGAAACATAGCCAAGCTCGTGGACGTAGTGGTCCTTGCGGATCTCGGCCCATTCTGCCTCGGTTAGAACGTCGGGGAGCTTGCGAAGGGTGCGGCGTAGGACGATCTTTTCCAAGGGATGAATGGCGGGCGTTTCCTTTTGGCAAGCAGTTTCAAACCGGCGCACCATACGCTCCTCGGGTGAGAGCCCCTCGGCGGCATAGGCTGCGGCAAGATCCTCTTTCCAGTCGCTCCGCAGGCCGCGATGCACGCGGTCGATCACATAATATTGATACAGTTCGTTGTTCATTTTCATTCTCTCTTTCCCGTTACATTATCGTTAATGTAACCTTGCATTATCATCATAGCACATTTTCCCCGGTTTGTCAATAGAATTTGCAAAACATTTTTCAAAGTTCTTTTAAGGGGTGGGGAGCGCGAGGGGCGGGGGACATTTTCTTTCAAGAAAAGTCTCCCGCCCCTCGCGGTTTTTCATTGTTTCTTCGCCGTTGTTTTGCCGATGGAGAGCTGGGTGGGTAGTACTAAATGCTGTTTTTCGGCGGGCGCGGTACCCTGAATGCGGGCGTAGAGCAGCTCCGAGGCCGAGCGGGCGATATGCTTTTTGGCAACGCTGACCGAGGTCAATTCCAAGGGGAGCGGGTAATCCGAGGCGATGTTGTCAAACCCGACGACCGAGAGCGCGCCCGGCACGGGACGGCCGAGCTCGTTCGCCTCGCGGATGATGGAATAGGCGAGCATATCGTTAAAGGCGAGAATGGCGGAAACGGAAGGATTTTCAAGCAGGAACGCGCGAATGGCGCCGCGGTTTTCGGCCTCGGCAAGCGTGAGCGGCAGAACGATCTGCTGATCTGCAAGTCCGGCGTCGGCAAGGGCGCTGCAATAGCCGGCAAAGCGCTCGCGGTCGGAGGAAATGTGCTCGTTAACGCGTACAAAGGCAATGTTGCGGTGGCCGAGCGAAAGGAGATGCTCGGTGGCAATGCGCGCGCCGGCGGTATCGTCGCAAACGGCGTAGTCGGTGTCAAGCTCTTCAAACCGGCGGCCGACGAGAACGAAGGGAATTTTGGATTTTTCCAACAAGCGAATGCTCTCGGTTTGCGTTTGGGTGGGGCAGAGGAGCACGCCGTCCACGTTCTGGCCGATGGAAAGGCGCACGGCGTTGATCTCCGCGTCGCCGTTCTCGGCGGTGTTGATAAAGAAAGGGGTCATACCCAAGGCGCTGAAATAGCGCTCGATCTCGCGGAACATAATGGTAAAATGGGGGTTGCCGATGTCGGGGAGAATGACCGAAACAATGCGGCTTTTGCCGGATTTCATACTGCCGGCGCGCAGGTTGGGAATGTAGTCCAGGCGGTCGGCCACCTCGCGGATGTAGCGCTTGGTTTCCTCGGCAATGTCGGGCGCGTCGCGCAGGGCGTGGGAAACGGTGTTTACCGAAAAGCCGGTCGCCTCGGCAATATCTTTCAGCCGCGTTTTCACAATTCGCTCCCCCTTTCTTCAAAATCTGATCCTATTTTAGCATAAGAAAATGGGAATGTCAAGCCGAAATTCTTTTGAAAAAAAGCTTGACAAACCGTTTTTGGTATGCTATAATGGGAAAGCTGTCAGTAGAAAGAGAAAAAACTTGAAAAAAGTTTTGAAAAATCTGTTGACAAACGTTCCCGGTTATGCTATAATAGTCAAGCGTTCGAAAAAATCGGGAGCATAGCTCAGTTG
>CAMPBZ010000016.1 GCA_946641795.1 uncultured Clostridia bacterium | reverse complement strand
AAGCGCAAGGATCAGCGCAGACGCGCCCGCCGCGATTTTCGGGTACCGCAACAGGGGAGCGCGCCGAGCGCCGCCAGCGGCGGAAGCAGCGAAGGCGCGCGAGTGGCAGCGGTCGAAAAGCGCAAGGATCAGCGCAGACGCGCCCGCCGCGATTTTCGGGTACCGCAACAGGATAGCGCGAGGGGGAGTTTATCTCTTTACGGTGTTACAAAATCGTTTTCACAAACCAAAGTTTTGGAAGCCGGCTTGCCGGCCGCAAACCAAATAACTGGAACCGGGCTTGCCCGGCCAAGAACCGGCTCCCGGCACTGCCGGGTTTTTGCAAAAAGTTTTCCCCTACCCCAAGGTCTTCCCTACCCCCCATTTGCATAAAAAAACCGCCCGGCGAACCGGGCGGTAAAAACCTTTATTCGTTTTTGGGGAACTTTATGAGAACGACTTATTAAATCGCACGATTAGTCGATCGGGTAGTCCTCAACGTTTGCGAGGTTAGGATCGATCATCAAGCCGGTGAAGAGCTGATAATCAGACTTGACACCGTTGATGGAAGCCTTGCCGTCGATGGAGTCGCAGAAGATGCTCTTCAACGTGGTTTCATCCTGCTCATTGTCGCCAATGTGGTAGGTGTAATCCAGGTAGTCGATCTCTTCGTAGTAAACGCCGTCGATAACAACCTTAACGATCATAGCCTTGGCCTGTGCCTGGTAAGCAACCAGTTCAGCGTCGATAGCGGCGGTGGTAAGATACTCGCCGGTTTGTGCATCAGTGGGTTTACCAACGAACTTGCACTGATCGGTGTCAGCTTCGTCGCAGTAGTTTGCACGATAGAAGGCGATTTGAGCGCGGAGGTCAGCAACCTTTGCAAGGATGGTGTCAACATCAGCCTCGGCAGGAACACGGCCGTAGCCCATCAGCTCGTAAGCGCGACGCAGGATATCCTCGTAGGATTTAGCAGCAGCTTTGATCTTGCGATCCAGCTCGGCCTGTTTAGCTTTGAGGCCTTCCTCTTCTTCGTAGGTTTCGGGTTCGTCGAACTGATCGTCAACGATCGCACCTGCGTAGTAGGTTTCAACATACTGAGCATAGCGAGCGGAAACAACCGGAATGATCTCGTCGTGGATGCGGATGTCATCAACGTCGGTCAGACCGGCAATGTCATCCAGGATACCGGGAACGTACTCTTCGGTCTCTTCATCCGTGTAGCCGAACCACTCATCGTGAGCGGCTGCATAGGTTTCGAGATACTCTTCGGCAGCGGCGATAACAGCTTCAAAGTCTTCAATGAAGATGTAGTTGCCCTTTACAGGGTAGTTGTAGTTGCCAATGCCGAGGATTCTGTCATCCTTGCCGTCCAGGTAGCCTTCAGCGTCAGTCGATTCGGTGACCTGGAAGTGATCCTTAACAGCGTTCAGCAGGTCGAGCAGGTACTCATCCATAGCGGAGTAGATGTACTCGTCGCGAGCGTTTACATACTCTTCGTAAGCTTCCCAAGCTGCTTCGTACGCAGCGCGATCTTCCTCGTACTGAGCGAGGTCATCCTGGTACTGAGCGTAGTCTTCTTCCCACTGAGCGTGGTCAATCGCGTACTGATCGTAGTCAAACTGCTCGCAGTCTACCATGTACTGAGTGTAGGCATCCTGGTACTGAGCGTATGCAGTGTTGTAAGCTTGAAGATCTTCCTGGTACCACTCGTCTTGTTCGCCATCAGGGTAATCGTCCGGATTGGGCTCTACCTGATCGAACATGGGCTCAACGGGCTGGGTGGGCTCAACGGGCGCGGTGGGCGCAACGGGCCGTGCCATCGTGGGCTCTTCAACAACTTCGGGAGCGTGCTCACCAAAGAACTGGTCGATGTTGTAGTTGAGGTTGTACTCAATCCAGTAAACAACCGTTTGGAGAACGGTGCGGTACTCCTCGGTTCTGTTGAGGTTGTAACCATTGTTTGCACTCAGGTTCTCAACAGCGGTGTTGAGAGGACCGTATTGAGCAGCTTCGTAGAGCTCGGCATTTTCAGCCAGAGCAACCAGCTGCAGTACTCTTGCGGTCAGCATACCGCGGAATCTCTGGAAGGTGATGATGCCATCCGGCTCGTCAGCGTCGATGAGGACGAAGTTCGGGGTGTTCACGCCTTCAAGAGCGCTTACCTTCTTGTTAGCCCACAGGATCTTCTGCAGGTTGACGAGCGTCTTAACAGCTTCGTCTTCAGCCTTAACGATGTACTTAACCTCATCGTAGATGCGCTGAACCTTATCGGTCAGATCATCGTAAGCATCTCTCAGGATCTGGAGGTCGCCGTTGAACTCTTCAACCATATCCTGGTAGTTGGTATAGTTGACGCCTTCAACAATCTCTTTCTCCTGATTGTCGTTGTAGGTCCAGTATCTCAGGTCGTCAACATCGAAGATCTCTTCGATAGCGGCGGCCCAAGCGGTGGTGATGTTAGCGCCATCGTCGAAGGTTACAAGAACTTCAACGATCTCGCCGTCGTCATTTCTGACGATCTTAGCTTCAAGCTCGGCAGTTACATTGTCAACAGCCGCCTTGGTCTGGCTAAGATAAATGGTTCTTGCGATGATGTCGGCAATGGCTCCCATCTTCTCTTCGGTTTCAAGGCCCATCATCGTTACAAAGTTCTTGTCGAGGTCAGCGTTAAAGCCTTCAACAGCCTGAATAGCCTCGTTGAGGGCGGAACCCTTTTTAAGGAGGTTTTTGATCTCAACGCCAACGCGTCTGTAAAGAACTTTTTCAGCGCCGGTTGCAATCTCTTTTGCAACTTCCTCGGTGAGGTTGCCGGTCTGGTCGCCAACGCCTACAAAGCCGATTACGTGCTCGGTGTAGAGAGCATCCATAGCGGCTGCATAGGTCTCAACAGCTTTGATGAAGGTGTAGGTGAGCTGCTCGTAGCCTTCCTCTTCTCTGGTGGTGAGGGAAGCGGTTACGATGAGCTTGTAGTTTTCGGAATCTTTCTCGATTTCCCAGGTTTCGGCCCACTCGTCGATGGTGGCAATGTCGGCGTCGATGCCGGCCTTGTCAGAATACAGCGGGTTAGCGTTTACAGTGGGAAGAGTTACGAGGTCGATCTTGTCGAGAGCTTCCTTAGCGGCGGTCAGGTGAGCGAATGCGTCAACCTGGCCAGCGTTGAGCGAGTAGCCGGTAAGAACCTCGGGGCCAACGCCGTAAAGCGCGAGCATATCCTCATCGGTGAAGTACTCTTCAACGATTTCGGCATAGTCCTGGGCAATGGTCTCGATGGCCTGCTCTACTTCGGGTTTGTAGAGAACTTCTACAGCCGCGAAGGTCTCGGTTTCATCGTCATAGGTGAACAGGCCTGCTTCAACCGCGTTGTTTGCAGTTGCAACGGCGGCCTCTTCGGCAGCTTCCAGGGCTGCGCGAGCAGCCTGAATGTTGTCAAAGCGAACCTGTTGCTCCTCGGTTACTTCGCCGTTGAGCATCTCGTAGAGGGTGTTGAGGTCTTTCAGCTGGTCTTCTGCCAGGGAGATGATGCCGTTGATCTCGTCCTCGGTGGTCTCGCGGCCTTCCAGCTTGAGCAGTTCGGTCTCGAAGCGCTCAGCAATGGTAGGAATGCTGCTCTGGTAAGCTTCCAGTTCAGCAAAGATGGCTTCTACCTGCGCTACGCTGGTAGCACGGATGAGGCGGATGGAGAGAGCCTGGCATTTGAACTCATACTCTTCGTAGTCGCCCGGGAAATAGTCGGAGAAGTCAAGCTCTTCAACTTTTTTCTCGAAAGCGAAGTAGGAGTGCTCGTTCCAAACCAGCTCGCCGCGTTCGTTTTCAACGTAGTCGGCAAGAACGTCGGTAGCGGCCTCAAAATCAGCAAAGCCGGAAGCGGCCAACTCGTCAACTCTGTTTGCAAGAGCTTCTACGCTTGCGGCAACAGTGTTGAGGTCGGTGCGCAGGCCGTTGATTTGAGCCTCAAGTGCAGCGTCCTTGTTTTGGAGAGCCGTGTTGGTAGTTGCCTGAGCAGCCAGAGCGGTTTCTGCGTCCGCAATTCTGGTTTGCAAATCGGCAATGGTTTCTTCCAACGCGTCAATCTGACCCTGGAGGTAATCGGCTTTTTCGCTCAGCGCCGTCAAGGTTGCGGATTTCTCAACGGTCGATTTCAGCGTAGCCAACTCGCTCTGAAGGGTTGCAAGTGTGCTCTTGGCATCATTGATGTCAGTTTGCGCAGCTGCCACGTCGGTTTGTGCCTTCGCAACGTCTTCTTTCAGTTTGCCGTTGCAGCCGGTCAGAAGAACGGCGGAAAGAACAAACGTGAGAAGAATCACGACGGACAAAACCTTAAGAATCGTGTTTTTCTTCATAGGTGTGTTTTCCTTTCTTTTGTTTGTTTTGTGTCCCCTTTTTTCTTGCCGTGGCTTTGTCCGCACCAAAGCGTATTTGGGGGTTCCCCGACACGGAAAAAAAAGGAGCCAAGATTTAAATAAGCGTTCTCGTACACTTATCG
Organism: uncultured Clostridia bacterium; assembly: GCA_946641795.1. Classification (GTDB taxonomy): domain Bacteria; phylum Bacillota; class Clostridia; order Oscillospirales; family CAG-272; genus UMGS1865. Next base: position 9,376 of record CAMPBZ010000016.1, on the reverse strand, counting down.
TGTTCATTTTAGCACAAAAGAATGGCCGTGTCAAGAGTATTTTCAAATAATTTATAGGAAAAACCTGTTTTTTTTACTACATTTCGCCGTGAAAGCCCCCTTTTTTGCCCTCAAAATCGCCCGGCGTGAAAAAAGACGAAAAATCGGTGATTTTCCGGCTCCCCCCTTTTCGGTTGCTTCCTTTCATTATAAATCGGCGGCCGGGACGAAAAATTTGCGCGCAAAAAATATTTTTCTCCCCCTTGTTTTTTCGAAGCGGCTATGCTATAATTTTGTTTGAAAATCTGCTTTTTCGGAAAGGCGGCCCTATGAACGATAACACCCAACCCGACCACCGGGAAAAACAACACGATCTCTTCCTGCGCCAGCGCGAAACGCTTTTGCTTTTTTTGGAGCGAAACGCCATTTCCAAACAGCAGTTTGATAAAAGCTACCGCGACCTTTGCCTGAAAATGGGCTTTCCCGAAGAATGGAACCGAAAGGACAAACAGCAATGAAACAAAAACTTGGCGTTGTTGCCAACTGTCTTACCGAAAAAACCGAATGGGAGGCGCTCGACCTGATCCGGAACGCCGGATTTGAAGCCGTCTTTTCCGAATCCAACGACCCCGCCACCGTTCTGGCTCTGCGCGAAAAATGCGACAAGCTGGGGCTTTCGCTCGATTTTTTGCATGCGCCCTTCGGCGGCATCAACAATTTTTGGCTGCCGGGCGACGGCTACCGGCCGCTTTGGAAAGGAATTACCGACAGCATTGACAGCGCCGCCGGCGCCGGCGTGCCGCTGGTAGTCTGCCACGTTTCCTCGGGCTGGGCGCCGCCTCCGCTTTGCGATATTGGCTTTGCCCGCTTTGACGAACTGGTGGAATACGCGCAGAAGAAGGGCGTGAAGATCGCCTTTGAAAACCTGCGCAAGCTTGGCGTTCTTGCCGCCATTATGGAACGGTACGAGAAAAACCCCGAAATCGGCTTTTGCTACGACCTGGGGCACGAGCATTGCTACACCCGCACCGTTCGCTATATGGATATTTACGCCGACCGCCTGCTTTGCACCCACATTCACGATAACCACGGGCGGGAAAAAGACGATTGGAGCGACCCCGACGAGCACCTGCTCCCCTTTGACGGCAACATTGACTACGCCGACCGGATGCGCCGCCTGCGCGAAGCCGAGTTTACTGGAACGCTGATGCTGGAAATTTATGATTCCCGCCGCCCGGAATACCGCGAGATGGGTGCCGAAGCCTTCCTGAAAACCGCCTACGAACGCATTGAACGCATTTCCAAATTATAAAAAAACAAAAGCGCCGCCGCGAGAAACTCGCGGCGGCATTTTTTTGCTTGAAACGGTTAATATCCGATCCCCACGGCCAGCAGAATGAAACCGATGACCAGGGCAAAGTTGGCCAAAAACAGCCACCAGCTCTTTTTGAGCCACTTGAAATAGTCCATTTCAATCATGGAAAGCGAGAGGAGCAGAACCGGCGAAGTTGGGAACAGGACATTGGTGTACCCGTCGGCAAAGGTGTAAAGCAGAACCAGCATCTCCTTGCTCAACCCCACGTTGGCAACCGCCAAAAGCCCCATGACCATAATGGCCTTGGCCGTGGAAGAGGAGATGAAAAATTCCAGCATTAAAACGATCAGGTAGATGATGAGCGCAACGGCGATCAGGGTCTTGCCGGACGCCACCGTGTTGATCCAGTGGACGATGGTTGGGAACACCGAGCCTTCGGCAAACACATATTTGACCGAGGCGGCAAACCCGATGATAGCAATGGTGGGCAGCGCCGCCAAAAAGCCCTTGCCGAAACCGGCAAACACCTTTTTTGGTTGCCGCGAAACGAGCAGACCCGCGCCGATGCCGAAGAACAAAAAGTAGGCAATAAGCACCGGCACCGTGTAGTCGGAAAGGAAGACCGAGCAAAGAATAATCAACACCAGCGCCGCCGAAAGAAAGATCGCGTACACAAGGCGCGCCCGCTTTTCGCTTGCGGGATCGGCAGTCCCTTCCCCGTCGACCATCTGCTCGCGCAGGCTCTTATCGTGGGTAAAGGTGTAGCTTTTTTCGGGATCTTTGGAAATGCGGCGGAGGTAAACGAACAGGAACGCGAGGAATAACAGGAACATAACGGCAAACACGATAAGCCGGAACCAGACCTTTTCCATCGGGTTTTCAATGCCGATCAGGTTGGAGGCCAGCAAAACGGTAAACGGATTGGTCACCGCGCCGGCAAAGCCGAACCCGCAGGCAAGAATGCAGGTCAAAAAGCCGGTAAAGGAGTCGTACCCCAGCGAAATGCAAAGCACCGCAACAATGGGAAGCATGGTGAGCATTTCCTCAAACAGCCCCAAAAAACTGCCGAAACAGTAAAACAGGAAGGAAATGATGACCAGCAGCAGTTTGCGGCGGTTTTTGAAGGCCGCCGAAACGCCGCCGATGAGCGAGCGCACGCCGCCAACGTCGTTCATGACCTGGAAGGCCGCCGAAATGACGAACAAAAACAGCGAAAGCACCAACAGCGAAACGCCGTCGCCCGAAGCAAACACCAGCACCGGCGCAAAGATGGCCTTGACCGGGTGAACGCCGGGAAGATCGCTCCGTTCGTTGTAAACCGAGTAGTTTGTCGTGCCGTCGGCGTTCGTACCGAACTCGCCGCGCGGGATGACGTAGGTGAGAATTGCCGAAACGACCAGCATTGCGGCCAGCAGGCAAAGCACTTGGATAAAGGTCTTTTTGGAAATGTTGATGAGCGCCTTTTTCTTTTTGGGCTTTTCAATTTCTAACATAAACTTCTCCTTATTCCCCTTTGGAGCCGGTCGGTTTTTCGGTCTCGGTTTGGGGTTTCTTTTCCCTTCTCGCCGCGGTCAGAAGATCTACGATCAGCGCCCAGCGCGCCACCTGCTGGCGGTCGGTTTCGGGGTAGAAATAGTAAAGCTTGTTTTGGTGGTAAAGTTCAAACTCCTCGCCGCAGGAAAACGGCAGGGCGGGCAGGTTCTCGGTGGGAATGGAAAAGGTTTCGCGCGCCGAGCGATAGGTAAATTCGGCATTGGTCAGGCGGCATTCGCCCTTTTCGCGCACCACGGTATGCCCGGTTTCGTCAAACACCCGCAGGCGCACTCCGGTTTGCAGATCGAGCGGCCGTTCTTTCAGCTCGCGCGCCTCAATATCGGCAATCGCCCGGTAGAACTCCGGAATGGTGCGCGGCCCGGCCCCGGTAAAGCGGTAGTCCTCGCCCAGCTCAAAGGTTGCGCCGCAGGCCGCGCAGGAGAGCGCGTTGCCCTTGCTTTTCATTTCGTAAAGTTTGCCGCAGTTGGGGCAGCGGTAAAGCAGATTGTGCAACCCCTCGGCTTTGTCTTTTTGCCGGTAACGGTTTTCGGGCGCTTCCGAAGCGTCAAACCGGAGGGTTTGCTCAATCAGGTCGTCCAGCTCGGCGTCGGTATAGTTTTTCAGCTCCTCGCGGCGAATGATTTTTGCAATTTTGACCCGGATGGTGGAGCGGTAAAACCGGCGGCGCCATTTGGGAATGGAAAAGTACGCCCCCTCAATGCGCGTCAGCACCAGATCCACGTTCAGCTTGCGCCAAAGCGCGGCGCCCTGCTCCAAAATCGGGTTGGAGGCGCCGTCCGGCGAGAGCCGCCCTTCGGGAAAGATGACCACCGGGTAGCCCATGCGCACCGTGCGGATAATGCCGCGCACGGTGGAAAGGTCGGCATTGAAGAGCCGCTTGGGGATAAAACCCCCGGAATTTCTCCAATGACTGCGCACAAACGGCTTGCCCAAATAGTAGCGATTGACCACAAATGCCGGGTTGCGCTTGTGCTTCATTGCGAGCAGGTAGTAAAAATCGTAGAAGGATTGGTGATTGGCAAGCACGACGTAGGGGGACTGCACGTCCTCCGGGATCTCGTCGGCAATCACCTTTTGCTTTCTCCCGCGCACCAGTTTGACGAAGCGCAGGAAAGCGATGTAAAGAATGGAATCCGGCGTGCCTTTGTTCTCTTTGAAATAGATGCGATCCAAAAAGAAGAAGATGAGGGCAAACAACAGCGCCGCCAGCAGAACGATGATGAGCACCAACAGCGGGATGGGAAGATTGTGCGCAAAAAACGCCTTTGCCGCCGAGCCCATCAGGTTGGAGGTGACGATGGAGGGGATGACCCCGGTGGAAACGGTTAGAATGTATTTCCAGTACCGCAGTTTGGTGCTGCTGCCGTAATAGCAGATGGCGCCGAACGGAATGATTGGCATAAAGAATAGAAAATAAAGGAACAGCACCACGCCCCGCTCTTTTTTGGAGGTGGCCAGGCGGTCAATCTTCTCTTTGGATTTCAGATAGGCGCCGTTTTCAAATCGGAAAGCCCGCACCAAAACAAAAATGATGGTGGCACCCAGGCAAACGCCCAGGTCGCAAAGCAGAAGCGCCAGCGGGAAGGGGTAGCTCAACCCGGAGGAGATTTGAATAAACTCGGCCGGAATGAAGACCACCACCATTTGCAAGGCTTCCACAAAAATCACGGTGAGGTATCCCATCCAGCCTTTTTGGCGGAGCAGTTCCTTGGCGCCCTCGGTGTCGTTTTTGAAATTCATCTTCAAAACCGGCACCAGAATGTCCCACAAAAAATAGGTGAACAGCGCCAACACGCAAACGACCGACAGGATCATAACGATTTTTTCAATGCGCCGTTTTGTGGTCATCCGTTCTTCCCTCCTTTTTTGTGATCCCTTCCATTATATATAATATGCGCCTCTTTGTCAAGAAAAAAAGCCGAAATCCATTCCGAAAGATCGAAAAACGGAGTTCGGCTTTTCCTTTGCAGGAAAGACCTGCCAAATCAATTATTCTTTCCGCCAGACCATTTTGTTGACCACGCCGGTGTAGGATTGGATGATCTTAACCACCTTGGTGGAAACGTTCTCGTCCACATAGTTTGGCACGGGAATGCCGTACTGCCCGGCGCGGTTGAGCTCGACCGCGGTTTCTACCGCTTGCAGCAGACCCTTTTCGTCAATGCCGGCAAGAACGAAGCAACCCTTGTCCAGCGCCTCGGGGCGCTCGGTGCTGGTGCGAATGCACACCGCCGGGAAAGGCTTGCCCACGCTGGTGAAAAAGCTACTCTCCTCGGGCAGGGTGCCGCTGTCGCTCACCACGCAAAAGGCGTTCATTTGCAGGCAGTTGTAATCGTGGAAGCCGAGCGGCTCGTGCTTGATCACGCGGCGGTCCAGTTTGAACCCGCGCGCTTCCAGCATTTTTGCCGAGCGGGGGTGGCAGCTGTACAAAATGGGCATATCGTATTTTTCGGCCAGTTTATTGATGGCGCCGAACAGAGACGTGAAGTTCTTTTCGGTGTCAATGTTCTCCTCGCGGTGGGCCGAAAGCAGAATGTACTGCCCTTTTTTCAATCCCAGGCGCGCGTGAATGTCGCTCGCCTCAATTTTTGCAAGGTTCTGGTGGAGCACCTCGGCCATCGGGCTGCCGGTTACATAGGTGCGCTCCTTGGGCAGACCGCAATCGGCAAGGTAGCGGCGGGCGTGCTCGCTGTAAGCAAGGTTCACGTCCGAAATAATGTCCACAATCCGGCGGTTGGTCTCCTCGGGCAGGCACTCGTCCTTGCAGCGGTTGCCGGCTTCCATATGGAAGATGGGAATGTGCAGGCGCTTGGCGCCGATGACAGAAAGGCAGGAGTTGGTGTCGCCCAGCACCAGCACGGCGTCGGGCTTGATCTCCACCATCAGCTGGTAGGATTTGGCAATGATGTTTCCCATCGTTTCGCCCAAATCCTTGCCGACGGCGTTCATATAAACGTCGGGGTCGGCAATGCCGAGGTCTTTGAAGAAGACCCCGTTGAGGTTGTAGTCGTAGTTTTGCCCGGTGTGCGCCAGAATGGTGTCAAAATAGGCGCGGCATTTGTTGATGACCGCCGCCAGCCGGATGATCTCCGGCCGGGTGCCGACGATAATGAGCAGTTTGAGTTTTCCGTTGTTTTGAAACATTGCAGTTCCCTTTCTTTGGGTAAAATGGGGGTTATTCTTCTTCGGTTTTTCCTTGGAGCTTTTTGCCGATCAGGTCGGTCAGCGCGTCGATCTTTGCAAGCCGGAACAGCAGTTTGCGCACCGCCTCAATGATGAACGCGGCAAGGAATACGCAAATTGCAAAGGCCAGAACGGCCAGCAGGCGAATGCCGTCGTTCCATTCGGGATGGTTGAGCAGATCCCCGAAATAGAAGATGAGAAAACTGTTGGAAAGATAGATGCCCAGCGAATGCGCCGAGAAATAGCGCATTGTTCTTTCGGCTTTCTCTTTGATGGGCAGCTGCGCAAACAACGCCAGCAGCGCAATGGCGCCGATGAGCGCGAACAGGCAGTTGTACTGGTGGAAATAGTTGGCGTATCTTGCCTCCCAGAACTTAACGTTGATGTTTTGAGCGGCCAGGAAGAGACCCGCCGTTAGCGCCGAGGAACAAATAAACAGGCAAAGGTTGGCCCACCACTGCTTGATGAGGAAACCGTACTTTCTGAAATACGCGCCGATGAAGTACAAATAAATCAGCCAAAGCGCGCTTCTGCCGTCTTCCATTCCCCAGGGGTCGGCCGAGAACTGGATGACCGAGAAGAAAATGCTGAAAAAGAGCAGACCGATCAGATACCCTCTGCGCGGCAGTTTCTCAACGGCATAGTTGAGAACCGGAACCAGGAGCAGGATGAGGATGTAGGGCGCAAAGAACCAGAAAAAGCTGTTCTTCGTTAACACCGGGAAGAAACTTTTGATCAGTTTTGTCCAGCCGAAGCCGCCCTTGACCGCCGAGGTGATGAGATAGAAGACCACGCCGTAGAAAATGCCGGTGACCCACAGGCGGATCACTCTGCCCAGGTTGAATTTTTCCACGCAGAAAGCGTAGCCGGCAATGAGCGCGATGATGTTAAAGGCGCCCAGCAGGAAGGCCTCGCTCCAAACGAACAGAGCGGAGGATTTTTCAACGTACGGCACGCCGAGAACGTGCAGAACGACGATCATAAAGACGGCAACGAGGCGCAGCAAATCTACGCCGATATTGCGTTTTACAGTTTGAGTTTCCATACCAAAGTTCCTTTCTTTTTACAATTTATGAGGTGAAATCCGTTGGATGATCCGAACGGGGATTTCCGGTTTGAAAGACCGCCAAGCGGCGATAGAGCGCCTCCCGCTCTTTTGCCGCGCGGCGCAGTTTGGAAAGCCGGGTGCGGCGGCCGGTCAGAACGCCAAAGCAGTAGCCGAACAGCTCGCCCACCGCAAAAACGGGGTACAACAGCGGCGCGCGGCGCAGAACCGGGTGCTTTGCTTTCACCATATCGTGGAAGACGCCGAACACACTTTTTTTGCGGTGTTCCCCTTCCCCGGTCAGGGCGGCGGCGTGCGAGCGACCGCGATCCTTGTTGCCGAAATTGCCGAGCGCGAAAACATCCTCGATGATCGCGGCGCAAAGCTCGTCGGAAACCTCCCGGCAAAAGGCAGGTTCCGGCGCGCCCAGGTAACGCGCGCAGGTTTTTGTCATTGCCGCGGCGTAGGTCAAAAGCCCCGTTTTTTCAAACAGCGGCAACAACTCGGCCTGCCAGAAGGGTTCACTCCAAGTTTTGGTCACAAAGAAGGCCCAATCCAGCAGGTGGCGCAGACCCAGCCCCTCGGAGAGCATATGGTGCTGCATATGCAACAGGAGGATCAGCCCGTGGCGGGCGGGCTCCGGCGCGCGGAAGGTCGCGTGCAGGACGCCGCATTCCAGCGTTTGCACCACCGCGTGCCCGGTCAGGTCGCCCAGGTAGGCGCGAATGTCCGCTCCCGCCGCGCCGGCGGGAATGCCCGGCGGCTCGCGGTGCAGTTCCAGGTGGTAAAACGGCTTTTTGAAAACGATATGGTGGTCGTTCTCCTCCCCCTCGCTCTGGTAGCCGTGCGCAAGGAGCAGCTCCGAAACCTCGCCCAGCAGGGCCTCGTCCACCAAAAAGTCCACGTCGCCGAAGTCGCGCAGGGCGGGGTCGGGATAGTAGGCGGCCGAGGCAAGGCCTTTGAGGATGAGGTACGGTCGGTCGCCCAGCAGAGCCGTCAGCTCGTTTTGCGCCGTGGCAATGTTGCGGTTGCGGCCCATTGTTTGAATAATTGCGCGGTTCCAATGGGGGTAAAGGTTGGCGGGAACGCGATCCCGAAACGGCTCGCAAAGGGAGAATGTCAGGTACCCAACCGCCTGGCAAAAGCTCTCGGCAATCAGGCTTTTCCATTCTGTTTCCGAAAAGTCGGGCGGCTCCGGCGACGACGTTTGACCAACCGACGAAGCGAGAAGCGAGAGCAAAAACGCTTGCTCTTTTTTCAAAGCGCGGGCACCTCCTCTCCTGGTTTTTTCAGGGGCAATTACTGCTTGGCCAGCTCCTCGCGAATGTAGGAGAGGGTGAGCAGTTTTTCCTTGACCTGCTCCACCGTAAGCAGCTCGGTGTTGTTGGAGTTGAACTCGGTGAGCGGGTTGCGGTCGCGGTTGCCCTGGCTGAAATATTTATCGTAGTTCAGGCCGCGCTTGTCGCAGGGGACGCGGTAGAAGTTGCCCATATCGATGGCGTGGGCGCACTCCTCGTTGGTAAGGAGCGTTTCGTACATTTTTTCGCCGTGGCGGATGCCGATGACCTTGATGTCCTCTTTGTTGCCGCCGAAGAGCTCGCAAACGGCCTCGGCCTGGGTGCCGATGGTGCAGGCGGGCGCCTTTTGCACCAGAATATCGCCGCTGGTGCCGTGCTCAAAGGCAAACAGAACCAGATCGACCGCCTCGTCCAGCGACATAATGAAACGGGTCATCGTCGGGTCGGTAATGGTGATGGGGTTACCCGAACGGATCTGGTCGATCCAAAGCGGGATCACACTGCCGCGGGAGCACATCACGTTGCCGTAGCGGGTGCAGCAGATCTTGGTTTTTTCGGGGCTTACCGTGCGGGATTTGGCAACGATCACCTTTTCCATCATCGCCTTGCTGGTACCCATGGCGTTGACCGGGTAGGCGGCTTTGTCGGTGGAAAGGCAGATAACCGTTTTTACGCCCTCCTCAATGGCGGCGGTGAGCACGTTCTCGGTGCCCAACACGTTGGTTTTGACCGCCTCGATGGGAAAGAACTCGCAGGACGGGACCTGTTTGAGCGCGGCGGCGTGGAAGATGTAGTCCACCCCGTGCATGGCGTTCTTGACGCTGGCAATGTCGCGGACGTCGCCGATGTAGAACTTGATCTTCTCGGCAACTTCGGGCATTTTTGCCTGAAATTCGTGGCGCATATCGTCCTGCTTTTTCTCATCGCGCGAGAAGATGCGGATCTCGCCGATGTCGGTCTTGAGGAAGCGGTTGAGCACGGCGTTGCCGAAGATCCCCGTTC
>CAMPBZ010000015.1 GCA_946641795.1 uncultured Clostridia bacterium | reverse complement strand
AATTACCGGACCTGCCGCAATATATGACTACATCTACGGCGACTCCATAGAGGATAACGAGCAGTACAAAAAACTCGTATTGCCTACAAGAAGGGAACTGGAAGCCTACTATCCGGCACATATGGGCGTTGGATTTGACATCAAAATGATGTGGTACACCTTTGTTTGCGTTGTGAAAATCTCGCTGAAAAAGAAACCTCAAAAAATACTCGAAAAAATCACCTCATATGTGAAACCCACGGATAAAAGGATAACAGATGAAAGATAACCGGTTTACAAACAAAAGAATTTTGATTTTTGAGGGTGGAGCAAGGCAATCGTTGCCATTTCTTCGCGCTTTTCGAAAATTCGGGTGCAAGGTTACGGTTCTATGCAAATCCAAAATGGACGTTGCAAGTGTTTCCAGACTTCCGCATCACAAAATCTATGGATTTTTTGATGAAACCGACCTTGAAAAATCCGAAGAAACGCTGTTGAATCTTCTCGCAAAACAAACTTTTGACCTCATTCTTCCAATGAGCGACTTTGCCGCTTGGATTTTGGCCAAGAACAGGGAGAAAATCAATCCCCAAACGGCGGTTGTCTGCAACGATATGGACGTTTTTGAGCGGTCGATAGACAAGTTGAACGTTATGGACGTTTGTATGCAAAATCAAATTCCTTGCCCCGTTACGCTTTTATACGCAAAAACGGTGGAAGATGTGTTGAACAGCGATTTGCCATTCCCCATTTTGATTAAACCGCGCGAAAAAAGCGGTGCCCGCGGATTGCGCGTATTTTACGAGAAAGAAGAATTTGTTTCTTACGTTGCCGAAAAGAAAATTCAAATTGCCGATTATGTTGTCCAGGAATATGTGCCCATGGCAAAAAGATGCTATTCGGCAAACCTGTTCATTGATAAAAACGGAGAGATCAAAAGCAATTTTATTTATCAAAGCGCAAGATGGTATCCCATTCACGGAGGAACCGGAACGCTGAACATTTCTGTTTCCAATCCGGACATTATCAAGTTCAGCAATCGGCTTGTCAAATTGATGGGGCTGCGAGGCTGTTGCGGGGTTGATTTTATTGAGGACCCTAGGGACGGAAGCTTAAAAGTTTTGGAGATTAATCCTCGTATCCTTGCGTGCGCCAAACTGGAATTTATTTCGGGCGTCAATTTGGCAAAGCAGATTTTGGAAAACGCTTTTTGCGATGAGGTAACCGAATATCAAACGTATAAAACCGGCATTCGCGTTCGGGTATCCCAAATTGATATTCTTTGGTTTTTCAAATCCCCGGATCGCTTCAAAACAAAACCGTGCTTTTTCAGTATTTTACATACGAGAGACCAACTGTTTGCTTTTGATGATCCGCTTCCGTGGTTTGCGTTTTTAATTTCGGGAATGAAAAAATACAAAAAAGAAATAGGAAGCAAGGAAGAATTCAGAAGCTGATATGATAAAAATTTGTTTTGTAACGACCGTTCCGTTCGGGTTGGAGCATTTTATGCTTCCCATTGTGAAAAAGCTGTATGAAACGGGCGAGTTTGATATCTCTTTTATTTGCGATCGGGATGACGCATTTGCCGGGAGATTGCCGGAATGGATTCACTATATTCCCGTCAAAATGAAACGGGGAATTGACATTCGGTTTTTAAAGATTATTTCCCAACTCAAAAAGATTTTCAAAAAAAACAAGTTTGATATCGTTGCCTATTCCAATGAAAACGCGTCCCTCTATGCCTCCATCGCCGCTCATCAGGCGCACATACCGGTCCGGCTTTACAATCAGTGGGGCGTGCGTCACCGGAATATGAAAAAAGGGGCAAAACGGTCTTTTTATAAGTTTATCGAAAAAATAATCTGTAAATGTTCAACCGATACGCGTCCCCAAAGCAGACTGCACAGGGAGCTTTGCATTCAAGAGCGCTTGATCACCGAACAGAACTCCAAGGTTTTGGGCCTGGGAGGGACCATTGGCGTTGATTTGCAAGATTTTGACATTGTCCAAAAAGAAGCTTGGCGAAAAGAGTTCAGAAAAAAAGTTTCTTTGCCGGAATCGGCTTTTGTGTTCGGCTTTATTGGCAGAATTACAAAAGATAAGGGCATTTGCGAAATTTTAGAGGCGTTTGACCGGCTTCAAAAAGAGGAGCCGCTCGCGTGGCTGCTGCTGGTTGGCGATCTGGATGTGAACAACGGATTTTCCGAGCGGGATAAAGAGATTATTCAAACGAATGGCCGCATTGTTTGCACCGGAAGATTGCCGAAAGAGGATGTTAAATTTGCCTATGCCGCAATGGATGTGTATGTGCACCCGTCCTATCGGGAGGGCTTTGGTCTTGCAATTCAAGAGGCGGGAGCAATGGCACTGCCGGTTATTACCACAAGAATACCGGGAGCATCCGAAGTGTTGGTGGAAGGGCAGTCGTGCTCCCTCGTTCCAATCAAATCCCCCGAACAGCTGTATGTTGCAATGGCAGATTTTTTAGGTCATCCGGATAAAACTGCCGCGTTCGGCGCGGCGGCTCGCCAAAGGGTAGAGCAGGAATTTGAGCGCAGCAAAATGATTGGAAGACAGGTGGAGGACTATTTGGAACTGGCAAATCGCCTGAACGGGAGGGCATAATGCTGAAACTGATGTATATCACAAATCGTCCGCAAATTGCAAAAATTGCCGAGGATGCAGGCGTTGACCGTATTTTTGTAGATATGGAATACATCGGCAAAGATATCAGGCAAGGCGGACTGGACACTGTGCAATCCCATCACACCATCGAGGATATCCGCCAAATAAAAAACGCCGTTCATAAGGCACAGGTGCTGGCGCGCGTCAACCCGATTCACGAGAAAAACGCGCAATACTACGGAACCGAGGTCGAGGTGGAAAAAGCCTTGGAGGCCGGTGCCGATATCATTATGCTTCCAATGTTTCAAACCGCATTCGAGGCAAATCGGTTTCTCTCCTGCGTGGGCGGCAGGGCAAAAACGCTTTTGCTGTTGGAAACGCCGGCGGCGGTGGAAAATTTGGACGAAATTTTAAAACTCCCCGGAATTGATGAAATTCACATTGGCCTGAACGACTTGCACCTGGCGTATCGGATGAAATTTATGTTCCAATTGTTGGCGGATGGAACGGTGGAAAAAATTGTCAACCGGATCAAGGCGTATTCCATCCCGTATGGTTTTGGAGGAATTGCCCGGATCGGGTATGGATTTTTACCGGCTGAATACGTTATTGCGGAGCACTACCGGCTTGGTTCTACAATGGCAATTCTTTCCCGTAGCTTTTGCAACGCCGCAAACGTACCCGATTTGGAAGAATTGAGGGGGCTTTTTAACGAGGGTGTTGCCAAAATACGGCAGGAAGAAAACAAAGTCAAAAACTTTACGCAATCAGAATTTTCTGCAAATCAAAGAAAGGTGCAAGAGATTGTTTGCAGCATCGTAAACAATCAGGCGTAATGTATGAAGTTATTCTGGAAATTCAACAGATTGATCCTATCCTTGTTTTACAATCGGAAATTCCTGAAAGGGAAGTATTTTGACGAGAGCCGTTGGGGCTTTTTGTGGGCGTATCGCGGCATTCCCCGCCTTTGGAAATGGAAACGCCGCGGCATTCATTTTCCGGTTGGAAAGAACACGCGTATTTCCAATGGCAAGAATTTGGAGTTTGATAACAGTTCGCTCAATATCTTTCAGCAACCGGGATGCTATTTTCAAAACGAAACCGGAAAAATCACCATCGGGAAAAATGTTCACATTGCCGCAAATGTTGGCGTTATTACGGCAAATCACAACCCGGAAAATCCCGACGAGCATTTACCCGCCAAGGATGTTGTGATTGGGGATTGTTGTTGGATTGGTATGAACGCAATGATTTTGCCGGGCGTTCATCTGGGTCCTTATACAACGGTTGGCGCCGGAGCCGTGGTAACGCACAGCTTTGAGGAAGGGCATTGTATTATTGCTGGAAATCCCGCAAAGGTCATTCGCAAATTTGATTCCTGATTTTTTGAGGACGATATGACACTTCAATTTGACGAATACAAACAGAAAATCAAAACCATATTGCAGAATCACGGTGTTGATGAGCGGCAAAGCGCAAGCGTTGCCGATTATATGGCGACGGTGGATTTCTACGGTATCAGTAGCCACGGTGCATTCTCTCTGCCGGGGCATCTGCAAAGAATAGAGAACGGAGCATACAATCTTGCGCCGAATTTTCGCGTTGAGCGGGAAAGTGCCGCTTTTGCAGTAATCAACGGAGATAATTCCATCGGAATGGTCAGCGCAGGCTTTTGCGTGGATTATGCTATGGAAAAAGCAAAAGCTTCCGGCATTTATACGGTTTATTCTCACAATAACAATACCTATGGCGCCGCGTTTTACTATGCTTTGCAGGCGGCTCAAAAAGGCTTTATCTGCTTTACAATGAGCAATAGCCCGGCGCAAATGGCACCGATTGGGGGAAAAGAAAAATTACTTGGAACCAATCCGTTTGCCGTTGCAATCCCGGCGCTTTCCGAATCGCCGATCATTGTGGATATGGCAACCAGCGTGCTGGCAAAATCCAAAATCAAAGAGCTCCAAGAGAAAGGCGCCACGCTTCCCGAAGGCGTTGCTCTGGATGCGGATGGGAACCCAACGACCGACCCCGGAAAGGCTTTGGGAGGCATTATGCTTCCTATGGCGGGCTTCAAGGGTTACGGAATTGCAATGGTCATTGACGTCTTGGCCGGGGTTTTGCCGGGCGCGGCGTATTTGAACCACGTGGGACGCTTCTACAGCGAAAAACAAGCGTCTATGAACGTTGGCTTTTCCTTTACCGTCATCTCTCCCGAAATCGTTTTCGGCGATGATTTTTATCAGAAGATGGATGCGTATATTCAAACCGTTCGGGCAAGTAAACCGCTGGACGGAAAAACGGTTGCGATCCCGGGCGATGATCGTTTGTTCAAATACCGGGAAAATATGAAAAACGGATTGGAATGGAACCTTTCATGATGAATCCGAAACGAAGAATTTTGGTTGTTTCCATTTCATCGTGGAACACCGAAGTCGGTATGAATACCTGGCCGGCGCTTTTGGAAGGACACGATCCCGATTGTGTGGCGCACATCTGCTTCCGTAGCAATGCCCCAAACAATCCGGCGTGCAACCACTATTTCATTCTTTCCGAAAGCAGGGTTATTAAAAGCATTCTGAACCGGAAGATCAAAACCGGGCACGAGGTTCTCCCGGGAGAGGAGACGGCGGAATTATCCGGCGATCTGCAAGCGCAAAAGGCGCGATACGGCAGAATGAAAAAGCGCCGTAACGCTGTAACCCTTTTGGGCAGGGAGCTTCTTTGGAAACTCGGCAAATGGAAAACGAAAGAACTGGATGATTTTGTAACCTCTTTTGCGCCGGATGTGATTTTGTATTCTATGGAGAGCTATCTTTACTGCAACCGGATTTGCCGGTATGTAAAAAAGCTGACCGGGGCCAAATCCATTGGTTACTTTGCCGACGATAATTTTACCTACAAACAGCAAAAAGGATTTTTTGCAAATCTGCCGCGCTTTTTCCAGCGGCGTTCGCTCAAAAAGCTTGCAAAACAAACCGACGCATTTTTTGCCATTACGCCCAAAACCAAACGGGAGGCCGACGCCTTTTTCGGCATTGATTGCAAGGTACTGACAAAACCGCTGCACGAGGTGCCGGAAGTGAATTACCCTGCACCGGGCCGCTTCCCGATCCGGCTGTTGTACACCGGCAATTTGGGAATTGGGCGGGATGAGGCTCTTTTGCAGGTTTTCCGCGCCGTTCAAAAAATCAACCAAACGGAACCTGTTTTTTCTTTTACCGTTTATTCTTCCACCGCTCTTTCCGAAAAGGTCGGATCGGAAATGAAAACGGATTTTTGCAGCATCCACGCGGCCATTCCGCAAAGCGAAGTGTTGCAAAAACAAAAAGAGGCCGATCTGCTCCTTCTTTTGGAGGCAACGCAAGGGAAATATGCTAAAATTGCACGGCTTTCTTTTTCCACCAAAATTACCGATTATTTTTCGGCTGGCAAATGTATTTTTGCCGTTGGGTGTTCCGACATTGCGCCGATGGAATATTTGCGGGAAAACCAATGCGCGCTGATTGCAAGCAACCAAAGCGAAATTGAAACGCAGTTGCGGTATATTGCCGATCACCCGCAAGTTTTGCAAGAGTATGCACAAAACGCACGCAACTGCGCTTTGCAAAACCACGAAAAAGCCAAAGTGTTAGCCCTTTTTAACAATACGATAGAAAGTGTAGTCAACGGTTAAAACGGATGAAAGTTTTGCAGATCAATGCCGTATATGGATACAGAAGTACCGGCCTGATTGCAAGGGACATCAACGATCTCCTTGCAAAAGAGGGTGCGGAAGTTTTTGCGGCGTATCAGACCTGCAACGAGCCGCCGGCAAACGGCTACCGGATCGGGAACCTCTTGGATTGGAAATTGCACGCGCTTCTTTCCCGCATTTCCGGCAAACAGGCGTGGTTTTCCAAAGGGGCAACCAAACGCTTTTTGCAATGGGTTGACCAAATCCGCCCGGACATTGTTCATCTGCACAATTTGCATTCCAACTACATTGATTTGCCGCTCTTGCTGGAATATCTTGCAAAAAAAGATATTGCAACGGTAATCACCATGCACGATTGCTGGTATTTTACCGGCAAGTGCTTCCATTATGCCAATGTGGGGTGCGACCGCTTTCAAACCGGCTGCGGGAATTGCCCGCAAAAAAAGACGATGCCGCGCAGTTTCTTTTTTGACCGTTCCGCCGAGGTGTTTGCAGAAAAGAAGAAGCTTTTGCAAGCCATTCCGCGCTTGAAAATTGTTGGGTGCAGCGAATGGATCTGCCGCGAGAGCAAAAAAGGATTTTTCAAAGATTTTGACGTCAGCTGTATTCGCAACGGCGTAGATACGGATATTTTCAAGCCGCAGGACGTTTCGGATTTGCGCGGGCAATATGAACTCGGAAACGCAAAAATCATTCTCGGCATGGCAAACAAATGGCTTTTGCCAAGCAACGGAGAAGCGCTTGCGCGGGTATTGACCCTGTTGAATGAAAATTTGCGGCTCGTCTTGATCGGGTGCAGCGAAAGCCAGATCCGCAAGCTGAAAAAAGCAAGCGCGTTCGTGCTTCCGCTGGGTTATATCAAAGGCAGGGAAGCGCTTGCCAGGCACTACTGCCTTGCCGACGTTTTCGTCAACCTGACGCACGCGGACACGCTCCCCACCGTCAATATGGAGAGCATCTGCTGCGGAACGCCGGTGGTCACCTATAATAGTTGCGGTAGCCCGGAGCTGGTTTTGGAAGGGTGCGGCATGGTGGTTCCCGAATATGACATTGACGCGTTGATCCCGGCAATTCAAGCTTCGCTTGGCAAATCCACAAACGTGGAGCTGGCGCGCTTGACGTTTGAGAAAACCCAAAATTACAGAGCATATTTGGATGTTTACAAAAAACTGATATAAAGGAAACAGAAAATGTTTGTTTATTTAGCGGTTGCCGTTTTTCCGTTTTTGGTTTACAAAATCAATTTCGGAATGTATCACAAGAAATTGGAAAAATTGCTGAAAATCATTTTGGCACTTCTTCCGATGTTCATATTGATCGCATTTCGGGACGAACTGATCGGCGCAGACACCTACGGATACTTGCGCGAATTTCGGGATATGATTGATAAGCCGTGGTCTATGATCTTTTATCAAACGAGAGAGGAACACGGTTTCCGCATTTTCGTAAAGTTAGTGACCTATGTCACCAAGAGCCCGCTGGTTTATCAAGTTATTTGTACAATCATCTACGTTGTCGGGTTTGTTTCATTTTTGTACCATTTGGATTTTGACGCCGCGTGGCCGCTGTTTTTCTTTGCAACAACCGGTGTTTACATGTTTATGTTCACAGGTACCCGGCAATGTATTGCAATGAGTATTTGTTTGTTTGCATATCAATTCATCAAGCGAAAAAAACTCATTCGTTTTCTGATTTGCATTGTTTTGGCGTTTTTCTTCCACCGTTCGGCAATTATCTTTCTTGCGGCATACTTTATCTTCCGGCGGAAACTGTCGGTTTTGAATGTGTTGGTTTATTCCGGTATCACGGTTGCGGCCGTCTTGCTTTTGGAGCAGATTCAAAAGTGGTTCGGGCAACTGATGAATATGACTTATGACGATGTTGAAACCGGAAACGGCTGGGTGTTCCTTGTTTTCCTGACGGTGCTTACGGTTGCCTCCATCGTAATTGTTTATATCAATAAGAACAGAACCGCCGAGGTGGACGGTCTGATCAACGTCAGTATCATATCGGTTGCAATTTGGATTCTGCGATTGTTCACGCGTGATGCCGAGCGTCCCAGTTTTTATTTTCTATTTTTCTCGGTTGCCCTGTTTGGGTATGCCGTGAATGCGGTTTTGGAAAAGCGCGACCAAATGATTATCAAAATTGCGGCGTTTGCGCTTTGCATGGCATTGTATATTTACCGTTTCTTCGCCAACTTTTCTTCGTTTATTCCCTACCAATTTTATCATTTTTAGGAGCCGCTATGAAGCAAGGGAAAATCAGCATTATCGTCCCGGTTTACAATGTTGAAAAGTATTTGCGCCGTTGCGTAGATTCGCTTTTGAATCAAACCTACCGCAATTTGGAAATCATTCTGGTCAACGACGGCTCTACCGATTCTTCACTTCAAATTTGTAACGAGTACGCCCAAAAGGATGCGCGGATCGTTGTTCTCAATAAGCCCAACGGCGGACTTTCCTCGGCAAGAAATGCCGGGCTGGAAGCGGCTACCGGTGATTATATCGGCTTTGTGGATAGCGACGACTATGTGGGCGTTGAAATGTACGCCCGTCTGCTTGCCGCAATCACCGACGATACGTCAATTGCGAACGTTATGCTCGTGCGTAGTTTCGAGAACGGGAAATTCGGAAAATCCTCGGTGCCGCGCACGACCGATCAGGATATTTCCCCAAAAGAATATCTGCGCGATTTGTTGCTCCATAAAGGGGACACCAGCGTTTGCACAAAATTGTTTCCACGGGCGTTGATCGGAAAAGAACGCTTTGTGGAAGGAACCTTGAACGAGGATTTGCTGTTTGTAACCGCGCTTTTGGAAAGGCTTTCGGTCATTCATTTCGTCGGTTTTGTCGGGTACTACTATTTCGTTCGCGGTGGCAGTATCAGTAACGGCTACGGCAAAGCGGTCATTGATATGGTGCAAAACTCTCTGGTCGTTAAGGAACGCACTCTGCGGCTCTTCCCGGAGCTGAAACAAGAGGCCGAGCGCCTGGCACTGTATCAGCATATGGCATATCTCTTGCTCGTTCCGAAAGAAAAAACAAAAAACAACCAAACCTACAAGGCGGCAAAAAAATATATCCGCAAGCATTTTTGGGGCAATTTGGGAAATCCGTATTTGACATTCAAAAACAAATTCACGCTGTTTTTACAGCTTTTCATACCCAAAACCTGCGCAAAAATCTATCAGAAAAAGCATTTTGGTAAATCAGTATGAAAATCGCTTTTGTTGTAACCGATTTGAATACCGGCGGTGTGACGTCGTCGCTGTTCAATTTTTGCCGGGAGCTTTCGGCGCGCGGGCATGAGATCACGCTCTTCAACCTTTCTTCGAAACAGCCGGAGGCAATGGATGGCGCCGGCGGATTTTCTTACCGCACCTTGACAGGCCTTTCCCGCTATTGGAAACTGGGCGCGCAGGATCTGGCACGTGCAAAGGGAGTGCGCAAAATCGGGCTTGGTTTGCTGGCGGTCGTCAAAAAGCTGACCAACCATTCCTCGCTTTGGAACCGCTTGATCTTCAAAAAAGACAAGGCAGAGGCCTACGACGTTGCGGTTGCCTTCCGGCAGAACGCGCCCTGCTATTTCTACGTGTTGAACCGGATGCAGGCAAAGGTGAAGATCGCTTTTATTCACGGCGACGTGAATTTTATGGGCGGAAACGAGAAGTCCTTTTTGCCCTATATGCCCAAATTTCATCGTGTAGCGTACGTTGCCAACGCGGTCAAAGATGGCTTTGTTGCCAAATATTCGATTTTGAAAGACAATGCCGCAACCGTTTACAATATGTTTGACGTGGAGAAAATCGAGCGGCTTGCAAAAGAGCCCAACCCGGTTGTCTTTTCCAAAGAAAAAAAGAACATTATTACGGTCGCGCGAGTTTCCAACGATGACAAACAGGTGGATTGGATCCCGCAAATTTGCAAATTGCTCAAAGAGCAGTGCCGGGTCCCGTTCCACTGGTATGTCGTTGGTGGCGGCGCCGATCTGGAAGCCGATCAAGCCCTTGCCGATACGTTGGGTGTGACCGATTGCCTGACTTTTTTGGGCAACCGGAAAAATCCGTTTTGCATTTTGAAGGATGCCGATTTTTCGGTATTGACGTCCAAAACCGAGGCGTTTCCAATGTCGGTCATCGAATCGCTGATCTTGAAAAAGCCGGTTCTTTCAACAATGTATCCGGCGGCAAAAGAGGCAATTTCGGATGGGGAAAACGGGCTGATTTTCCCGCAAAGCATCGAGGCGGTGGCACAGGGCATTCAAAAAATGCTGGAAAACCAAAACGGCATTGCCGATGCGTGCGCGAAAAACCTTGCCGACTATCAATTTACAAACGACACTGCATACCAACAATTTTTAAATGCTGTTCAATAAAAAACAACCGGGTGGAGAACTATGAAAGCAGGAAAAAAAGGCGCTTTTAACATTGCATTATCCATTTTTTATAAAGTGGTGACCATTGCCGTTGGCCTGATCCTGCCCAAATTGTTCATCACCAATTATGGCTCCACCGTCAACGGTTTGCAGGCGTCGGTCAACCAAATCTTCACCTATATCGCGCTCCTGGAAGCCGGCGTTGGCGCGTCTGCATTGCAATCGCTGTTTGCGCCCGCGGCCAAAAAAGACCGTAACCAGGAAAATGCTTATATTTCGGCAGTTTCCCGGTACTATAACAAAATCGGGTTTATTTATTTTGCCATTTTGCTGGCGGTTTCCGGCTTGTACGCGCTCATTGTGCCGGTGGATGGGATCCCGTGGTATCAAGTCGTTCTGTATATCATTGTTTCCGGCTCGCTGACCGGCATCAATTTCTTCTACCTGGGCAAGCTGAAACTGATCATCAGCGCCGAGGGGGACGAGTTTATCGTTTCCTTCCTTTCCACATTGATCTACGCGCTTTCTTCGGCGGTCAAAATTGTCCTCATCAGTTTCAAGTTCAACATCATTTTTGTTCAACTCGGTTTCTTGGCGGTCAACCTTCTCTTTACCTTTATTTATTATTTGATTGCGAAGAAGAAGTACAAATGGCTCTCCTTCCGCCAAAAACCGGACTATGCCTGCGTTGCGCAAAAGAATTCGGTGCTCATCCACAAAATTGCGGGCATCATTTTCCAAAACGTGGATATTTTGCTGCTCACCTTCCTGTGCGATTTGAGGGTAGTCAGTATTTATACCATTTACAAACTGGTCGTCAATATGGTCAACTCTATTGTTGCAACCTTCGGGGATAGTCTCAATTTCATTTTCGGTCAAAAATTCAACACCGAGGAAGACCCTGACAAGCCGCAATACCGCAAGCTGATTGATACCTTTAACGTTTACT
The DNA here is from genome assembly GCA_946641795.1 of uncultured Clostridia bacterium. Taxonomy (GTDB): domain Bacteria; phylum Bacillota; class Clostridia; order Oscillospirales; family CAG-272; genus UMGS1865. Next base: position 2,278 of record CAMPBZ010000015.1, on the reverse strand, counting down.
ATTCGGCAATCGCATTCGGGCTTTACACGGTTATGTTCCTGCTGCTCATCCCGTTCGTGCGCCTCTACACCGCCAAAATGGACATTGAGTATGTTTATGAAACCCTGCCGTGGCTCTATATTTCCATTGAGATTTTAACGGTGGGCAGGGAAGCGATGATGCGCACCATCGAGGTGGCGGGACACTTCAAAAAAACGCAGTGGCGCGCCGTTGCCGAGACGGCAATCAATCTGGCTGTTTCCGTTGTTGCCATTTTGGTAATGAAGCACTTTTTCGGCAACATCGGCGGGCTTTACGGTGCCCTGATCGGAACGATTGCGGCAATGATCTACCGAACGATCGACATCAACATTTACGCCAACACCCGCATTTTGAACCGCAAAGCCTGGAAACCGTTCTGGTGTATGGCTTCCAATGCCGTTTGCTTTTTGCTTGTCTGGTTGATCAGCCGGTGGATCCCCTTTGAAATTCATTCCTACCTGCAATTTTTCCTGTACGGAGCGGTGGTAACGGTCATTGTCCTTCCTCTGTTTTTGGTTTTGCAATCGCTTTTCAACCCGCAGGAATTCAAAAACATTTATCGTGTCTTAAAATCGAAACTTCAAAAAAAGAAAACATAAGAAAAACAGAACACAGGCCGTTGGAAAAACCAACGGCCTGTGTTCTGTTATCGTAGGACAGATGTTAAATTGAGGCGAAATTATTTAATTTCGACGGTAGCGCCGGCCTCTTCAAGAGCGGCTTTCACCTTATCGGCCTCATCCTTGGAAACGCCTTCTTTAATGGCCTTCGGAGCGGCTTCAACAAGGTCCTTCGCGTCTTTCAGACCAAGGCCGGTCAGCTCGCGAACAACTTTGATAACGTCGAGCTTCTTCGCGCCAAAGTTAGCAAGGATAACGTCAAATTCGGTTTTCTCTTCTGCGGCGGCAGCAGGAGCAGCGCCGGCAGCGGCAACAACGCCAACGGGAGCAGCGGCGGAAACGCCGAACTCTTCCTCAACGGCCTTTACCAGGTCGGAGAGTTCCAGGATGGTAAGGGATTTGATCTCTTCCAGAATGTTCGTAATCTTTTCGGATGCCATTGTAAAATACCTCCAAAATTGTTTTTCAATTTGTTTTTTCCGGCAAACGGTGCCGGGCCGGCGGAGCGCCTCTCCGCAAGGGTAAGTGCATTAAGCTTCGGCAGGAGCCTCTGCGGCAGGAGCGGACTCGCCGTTCTTGTCCACAACCGCCTGCAAAGCGTAAGCAAAGCTGTAAAGGGGCGAACGGATAGAACCAAGGAGTTTTGCGATAAGCGTTTCCTTCGAGGGGATCTCGGCCAGCGCTTTTACGGAATTTGCGTCAATGACGTTTCCGTCAACATAGCCGGCGAGGATCTGGAAGGTTTCAATCTTCTCCGCATACTCTTTGAGCACCTTTGCGGCAACAACGGGATCGTTCTCGCTGATGGCGATAGCGGTCATACCGGTCAGGTACTGCTTCAGTTCTCCGTAGCCAACCTCATCACAAGCTCTGCCGGTCAGGGTGTTCTTCATAACAACGTATTTCACACCTGCTTGACGAAGCGCCTTGCGCATAGCAGTATCCTTATCCACCGTAATGCCCTGGTAGTTGACCAGAACGCCGGCGGCGGAATTCTTGATCTGCGCTGCAAGGTCGGCAACGATCTGTTGCTTTTGAGCCAGAATGGAATTGCTGGGCATTTTGTTTCTCCTCCTGTGTAAAGTTGGGAAATAAAAAATCTTTCCTCCGGCAAGCTGCTTTGCCGCGAAGAAAGATTCAAACACACCCCGCACGCGATTGCGCACAGGTATTCAAATCGCTCCTCGGCAGGAAAAGCTAAGCTTTTACCGGAACCTGCTGTCTTCGGATAACGGAGATATTATATCATAAGGAAATCAATTTGTCAATACTTTTTTGCAAAATTTTTTGCCGTGCTCGTTCGCTATCTTTTGGGCGTTCTTGCGCCGGCGTAACGCGGGAAAAAACACATCATTTTTTGCTTTTGAGGTTGACATTCTTGGAAGATGGTGATATACTATTTATAAAGGATACCGCTTCCAGAGCGATACTTCCGTTAGGGAGCCGCTCCACACCTTTCAGTAGGTGGGCGGTATCCCTTTTTTTGTGCGTCGATATTTGCGCTACTGTTCCATTTGATCCAATGCTTTGAGTATTTCTTCCTCGTTGTTTTCCGGATCGTCTATAATGTCGATTAGTTTTTCGGCCTCCTTGTCTGCTTCCGCTCCGCCGAACATCTTGCTGATATTGTGCAAATA
>CAMPBZ010000014.1 GCA_946641795.1 uncultured Clostridia bacterium | reverse complement strand
CCCCTCCCCCAAGCCCCCTCCCTTTTCAAAAACCTCAACCAAAAGGTTGGGGTTTTTGAAAATGGCTATGTTTTCGGCTCCGAATGGGGCTTTATTTTTTCGGTGTTAGAAAATCGTTTTTGCAAACCCCGAATTGGCTCCCGGCTTGCCGGGTTTTTTCAAAAAGGTTTCTCCCCTCTCGCGGCCTTCCTCCCTTTTTTATTTCCATTTGGGTTTCTTTTTGAGGATTTGATAGAGTGCAAGATAGGTTTCGTGGCGGGAGGGTGCGATTTTTCCGGCCCTGACCGCCTTGACGATTTCGCATTCTTCCTCCTTGGTATGGGTGCAATCGGTATAGCGGCACTTGCCCAGGTAGGGGGCAAATTCGGGAAAGGTGTGGGGCAGGTCGTCCAGGTCGAAAAAGTCGAACTGCTCAAAATCCAGCATGGTAAAGCCGGGCGTATCGGCGATGTAACCGCAATCGGGATCATCGGAAAGCGGATGGATTTCGATTTGCCGCGTGGTGTTTTTGCCGCGCGCAATGCGGCGGCTGATGTCGCCCGTTTGGAAGGAGACGCCGGGAAACAGGTTGCCCAAAAGGGTAGATTTGCCAACGCCCGAAGCGCCGGCAAAGGCCGCAAGCCTACCCGAAAGGTTTTGCGCAATCCATTCTTTCAGGTCGGCAATCCCTTCGCCGGTCTTGCCCGCCGTGCAAAAGGTCAAAAAACCGGCGCCGCGGTAAATGGCTTCCATTTCCCGCGCTTTTTCGGGCGCCAGGTCGCGTTTGTTGACCACCACCACCGGCAAAATATGATTGTAAACGGCAATGCAGAGCAGTTTATCCAGCGTGCCGAGGTCGGGAGCCGGAGCGGCCGCCGCGGCGGTGACGAACAGGACATCCAGATTTGCCATTGGCGGGCGGATGAGCGAGGAGCGCCGGGGCAGGATTTTGGAAATGGCAATGCCCGCGCCGTCCGGGGCGGGCTGAACCATGCCGTTTTGCAGGGTATAGGAGCTTTCCTCGTAGGAAACCTCCACAAAATCGCCCACCAGCAGACCTTCGCCGCGCCGCAAATTGCCGCGGCCGCGCGCCGGAACCGTCCTGCCGTCCAGCGGCTGATCTTCGTAAGGCTTGGGCACAGCTTTGGCGCACGCCGGCAACAGCCGCACGCGGTAAAGCCCGCCAACACCCCAAACAACGTATCCGTATCCCTTCGGCATTCGGGTTCTCCTTTCTTTTTCAGTCTTCGTATTCCACACCGCCGGGCGAAACGTACAGGCGCACCACGGTTCCCGCCTGCGCCGCGCTCCCGGCCGGTGGATCGGTGCGGGTCACTTCCCCGGCGGCGGTGTCCGGCGCGGCGGAAGGATCGGGCTCGGTGGTTGCCGAAAGCCCCATCCGGCGCAGTTCGGCCGCCGCAACGCTGCCGTTTTGACCTACCAGATCGGGGATGGTCAGCGTTTCCGGCCCCATACTGACCACCACGCGCACTGAACAGCGCGCCCGATCCTCGCCGATTTTGCGGACAGAACCGGCGGGCGGCTCCTGCGAGAGGATGGTGCCGGCAGGGCTTTCGTCGTAGCGGTATTCGGCGGTCAGTTCAAAGCGTTCGTCGGCGGCAAGGCTTTGTTCGGTCGCGCCGCAAAAATCCGGCACGGTGACGCGCTCGCCGCGCGGCAGAGCCACGCCGAACAGCGCGTCCAGCACCACAAAACAAACGCCGAAAAACAGCAAATTGGCAAATAAAAACTTTTTTCCCATAGCGGCATCTCCGTTTTTTGAGTGATGTAAAACGGGGAAATTAGCCGCCGAAAAAACCTTTACAAATATAAAAATATTTTTTTACTTGGCTCCGGCACTGCCGGCGGCACTGCCGGCGCCGGTACTGTCGCCGGCGGCGCGGCGCAACTGCCCGCAGGAGGCGTTGATGTCGGCGCCCAGCGTGCGGCGCACGGTGGCGCGAATGCCGTTTGCCTCCAACATCGCCGCAAATTTGCGAACGGCGGCGCGGTCGCTCTTGCGAAATCCGGTTTCGGCGACCTCGTTGACCGGGATGAGATTGACGTGAATGGGCATACTCTCCTTGCGGTCGCGCAGGTGCGAATTGAGAACCTGCGCCAGTTTTTCGGCGTCCTTGGGCGCATCGTTTTTGCCGGCGATCAGTGTGTACTCAAAAGAAATTCTGCGCCCGGTGGCGCGAAAATATGCGCGGCAGGCCGAAAGCAGTGCGTCAATGCCCCAGCGTTTGTTGACCGGCATAATGGAAGAGCGGGTTTCGTCGTCGGGCGCGTGGAGCGAAATGGAAAGCGTGATGGGTAGATTTTCCTTTTGTAGTTTTTCAATGCCGTCCACCAGCCCGCAGGTGGAAAGCGAGATGTGCCGGTAGCCGATGTTCAGCCCCGACGGATGGTTGACGAGGTGCAAAAAGCGCACCACCTGCGCGTAGTTATCCAGCGGCTCGCCAATGCCCATCAGCACAATGTTGGAAATGCGCGCGCCGGTGTCCTTCTCGGCGGCAATGACCTGCCCGAGCAGTTCTCCCGCCGAAAGATCGCGCACCTTGCCGCCAATGGTGGAGGCGCAGAATTTGCAACCCATCCGGCACCCGACCTGCGAGGAAATGCAAATGGTGTTGCCGTGCTCGTACTGCATAACCACACTTTCCACACAGTTGCCGTCGGCAAGCGAAAAGAGGTATTTGACCGTTCCGTCAATGGCGGAAACCAGCTTTTTGCGAACAACCGGCAGGTTCCAGAGCGCGACACGGTGCAGTTTTTCGCGCAAAGAGAGCGGCAGATTGGTCATTTCACCGGGCGCGATCCCTTTGTGCAGTTGCGGAAAAATCTGGTCGGCGCGGTAGCCCGGCTCGCCCAGTTCCAAAAGAAACGCGCGGAGTTCTTCCGGCGTCATTGAGAGCAGTTCTCTTTGCTCCATACCCCTCTCCTTTCGTCAGTTTTTCCGGTCCAGAACGGCAAAGAAAAAGCCGTCGGTCCCGTCGGTATCGGGAAAAAGCGTTTGCTTTTCAGCAAGAATAAAATCAGAGTTTGCCGCCAGAAACGGCTCGACCACGCCCTCGTTTTCCTCCCGGAAAATGGTGCAGGTGGAATAGACCAGCCGGCCGCCGGGGCGGACGAGCGTTGCCGAGCGCGCAAGGATCTCCGCCTGGATTTGCGGCAGTCCGGCGCTCGTTTCGGGCGATTTCAGGCGCAGATCGGGCTTTTTCCCCAGCACCCCGAAGCCCGAACAGGGCACGTCGCAAATCACGCGGTCGGCCTTGCCTTCCCATTCGGGCAGCGGATTGCGCGCGTCGCGTTCGGCCGCCGACAAAATGGAAATGCCCAACCGCGCGGCGCCGCTTTCCACCAGCGAAAGCTTGGAGGCGTGCAGGTCGAAGGACAGGATCTTGCCTTGATTGTTCATTTCCGCCGCCGCGCCGAAGGATTTGGAGCCGGGGCAGGCGCAAACGTCCAAAATCGTCATTCCCGGCTTTGCTCCCAGTGCCGAAACGCACCGCTGGGAGGCCTCGTCCTGCACGAAAAACCAGCCCTCGGCAAATCCGGGCAGTTTGGCCACCGGGGCGTTGCCCGAAAGGCGGAAGCCGGTGTTGCCGACCGGCGCCGGCTCGTATCCGGCGGCGCGCAGGGCGTTTTCAAAGGTGGAAAAATCTATTTTCAGCGGGTTCCAGCGCAGGCAGGTATCGTTTTTTTGCAGGGTGGCCGCCAGAATGGAGGCGGCGCGGTCAAGCCCGAAGGCTTCGATCATTTTTGCGGCGAGCGGGCGGCAGACCGACCCCGTAACCGAAAGAAAACCGACCGGGTCGGTTGCTTTTTCGGGCGGCGCGATCTGTTTTCCGGCGCGCAAAAAGGAGCGCAGGATGGCGTTGACAAACCCCGACGCGCGTTTGGGCGCGAGCGCGACCGTTTCGTTGACGGCGGCGTGATCGGGGACGCGATCCAGAAACGCGAGCTGGTAAAGCCCCAGCCGCAACAGCACGCGAATTTCGGCTTCGGGCGGCGTTTTGGAAAGCGACCGGATCCAAAAATCCAGCGTTGCCTGCCGCTCGACGGCGCCGTAAACCAAAGCGGTGAACAGGGCGCGGTCGGCCTCGGCCACCGGGTACTTTTTCAAAGCCACGTCCACGGCAAGGTTGGAATACTGCCCGGCTTTTTCGCACCGGCAAAGCGTATCCCAGGCCAGTTTGCGAACATTCATGCGCGCCTCCCTTTTCATAAAGTTTTTTGCCTCGCTTTTTTCTAAAAAAGCGAGTAGGGTTTGGGGCAACGCCCCGGGGTCTTTTCGCGCTCCGCGCGAACAAAAAGCACCAAAGGTTCGCGCCGACGGCGCGAAGAAAGGTCGCGGGTTTCACCCGCACCTGACAAACTTTTTGAAAAAAGTTTGACCAAAAACTTTTTTCAATTGCCCAGCCGGTCGCCGACGGCGATCTTGCGGCCGTTGATGAAAGCGGCGGCACTCATGCGCGATTTCCCCTCGGGGATCAGCTCCAAAAGCCGCAAAAAGCCCGTTCCGCAAGCCACGGTCACGGCGCCGCCCGCAAGCGACACCACCGTTCCGGCAGGGGCGGGGTCAAATTTTCCGGTTGCAACCTCGCTTGCCACTACTTTGAGCAGTTTGCCGTCCGGCAGGCGGGTAAAGGCGAGCGGAACCGGCGAGAGCGCGCGGATTTGGTCGTGCACCTTGTTTGCCGGCGCCGAAAAATCAATTTTGCAGTCGGCTTTTTCAATTTTTGCGGCGTAGGTGGACTTGGCATCGTCCTGCTCCACCGGCGTAACGGTGCCGGCGACGATCCCTTTGACCGTTTCTACCAACAGCGGCGCGCCGGCGGCGCCCATTTTATCGTGGATGGTTTCAAAATTGTCGTTCTCCTCAATGGGAACGCGGGCCTGCAACAGCATTTTGCCGGTGTCCAGCCCCTCGTCCATCAGCATTGTGGTAATTCCGGTCTCCTTCTTCCCTTCCAGAATGGCGCGCTGCATCGGCGCCGCGCCGCGGTATTCGGGCAAGAGCGAGCCGTGCACGTTCACACAGCCGTATTTTGGATAATCCAACAGCGATTTGGGCAGAATTTTTCCGTAGGCCGTCACCACAATCAGGTCGGGGTCGATCTCTGCCAGCGTTTCGTCAAACGCGCCGTTTTTCAGGCGCTCCGGCTGATAGACCGGAATGCCGTGCTCCTGCGCGTAAACCTTGACCGGCGGCGGCGTTAAAACATAGCCGCGCCCTTTGGGCTGGTCGGGCTGCGTAACTACGGCAACCACGTTCATACCGGCCTCCACGAGCGCGCGCAACGAAAAAACGGCAAACTCCGGCGTTCCCATAAACAAAATGCGCATAGCGGGCTCCTCCTTTCCCCTGCAAGGGGCTTTCAATTCTTCCAAAATCATTCAGCAAAGGGGCTCGGCTCCGGGGAAAGACGCGCCATACAGGCGGCGCAGTTCCTCTACCGGCAGACCGACCACGGTGTAATAATCGCCCTCGGTGCGCGCCACAAACGCGCCGGCAAGCCCCTGAATGGCATAGCTCCCGGCCTTGCCGAATGGCTCGCCGGAAGCGATATAATCGTCGATTTGCGCCGGGGCGAGCGGCTTGAAAACGACCTCGGTGCGGTCAAAAGAGGCAACGCCCCTGCCGCCGCTCCAAAGATAGACGCCGCTGTAAACAAAATGTCCCCTGCCCGAAAGCGCGGTCAACATCCGGCGGGCGTCGGCTTCGTCCTTCGGCTTGCCGAAAATCTCCCAGCCCGCGCCGGTTTCCAGGGCGACCACCGTATCCGAGGCGATGATGAGCGTTTCGGGGTCAAGCCGGCCGCTCGCCTGCAATTTTGCAAGCGCCGCCTCGCCCTTGCGGCGAGCCAGTTGGGCGCAAAGCGCGCCGGGGTCGCGCTCGTCCGAGGCCTCGTCCACATCGGCGACCAGCACCTCAAACTCCAACCCCAGTTTTTGAAGAATCTCGCGCCGACGCGGGGACGCCGACGCGAGAACGATCTTTCTCATCCTTTTTTTGCAACCGCGGCTTTGGCGGCTTTCACAATGTCCGCGGGGGTAAGCCCGTAGGCTTCCAGCAGGGTGGGTACCGGGCCGGAGTGGCCGTAGGTGTCTTTCACGCCCACGCGCACCATTGGCACCGGGCAATTTTCGGCAAGCGCCTCGGCAACCGCCGAGCCCAACCCGCCGATGATGTTATGCTCCTCGGCCGTCACAATGGCGCCGCTCGCCTTTGCAACCTTTGCGATCAGCTCCACGTCCAGCGGTTTGATGGTGTGGATGTTGACCACGCCGGCGTCGATGCCCTCGGCGGCAAGCAGTTCCTTTGCTTCCAGCGCGGCCGAAACCATAATGCCGGTGGCAACAATGGTAACGTCCTTGTCTTTGGCCAGCTCTACGCCCTTGCCAAGCTCAAATTTGTAGGTTTTTTCATCGTTGAAAATCGGCATTGCCGCACGGCCGAAGCGCAGATAGAACGGCCCCTCGGTTTGGAGCGCGACCTCAACCGCCGCGCGCGCCTCTACCGCGTCGGCAGGGTTGACGATGGTCATACCCGGAATGGTGCGCATCAGGGCAATGTCCTCGTTGCACTGGTGGGTGGCGCCGTCCTCGCCAACGGTGATGCCGGCGTGGGTGGCTCCGATTTTCACGTTGAGGTGCGGGTAGCCGATGGAGTTGCGCACCTGCTCGAAGGCGCGGCCGGCCGCAAACATTGCAAAGCTGGAAGCAAAGACCGGCTTGCCGGTGGAGGCAATGCCCGCCGCAACGCTCATCATATTCCCTTCGGCAATGCCGCAATCAAAGAACCGTTCGGGGTAAGCCTTTTTGAATTTGACCGTTTTGGTGGCCTCGGCAAGATCGGCGTCCAGCACCACAAAATCGTATTTTTCGGCCAGTTCTACCAGCGCGTTGCCGTAGGCTTCGCGCGTTGCCAGTTTTTCTGCCATATCAGTTGCCCCCTTTCAGTTCGGCGATCGCCTGTTCGTATTGTTCGTCATTCGGCGCGCTGCCGTGCCATTTGACCTGATTTTCCATAAACGAAACGCCCTTGCCCTTGGTGGTTTTTGCCACAATGGCGGTGGGCTTGCCCTTAACCGTTTTTGCCTCGGCAAACGCGGCGGCAATCTGCTCCATATCGTTGCCGTCAATGGAGATGACGTGGAACCCGAAGGCTTCCAGCTTTTTGTCGTGCGGGGTGGGGTTCATCACCTCGGCAACCGGGCCGTCGATTTGCAAGCCGTTCCAGTCGATCACCACGCAAAGGTTATCCAGCTTGTAATGGGCGGCAAACATACAAGCCTCCCAAACCTGTCCCTCCTCGCTTTCGCCGTCGCCAACAACGGTGTAAACGCGGTAGGATTTGCCGTCCACTTTTGCGGCAAGCGCCATACCCGCCGCCGCGCTGATGCCCAGACCCAAAGAGCCCGCCGACATATCCACGCCGGGGGTGGAGTTCATATCCGGATGCCCTTGCAGGCGCGAGGGGAATTTGCGCAGGGTGAGCAATTCCTCGGCCGGGAAAAAACCGCGCTCGGCCAAAACCGCGTACAGCGCCGGCGCGCAATGCCCTTTGGAAAGGACAAAGCGGTCGCGATCCTCCCATTTCGGGTTTTTCGGATCGATCTTCATTTCCGCAAAGTAAAGGTAGGTCAGAATATCGGCCACCGAGAGCGAGCCGCCCGGGTGTCCCGATTTTGCCGCGTGCGTCCCTTCGATGACGCCGATGCGGACGCGCTTTGCAATTTCGCGGAGTTCCTGCAATTTTTTTGCTTCCATTTTCTTCCCTCCATAGTAGGATTTACATATAGGACAATTATATCAAATCTTCTTTCTCTTGTCAATACAAAACGCGCAAGTCGCCCCTTTGATTTTCGCTTTTTTCCATTGCTTTCCGTTTGGGGGCGCGGTATGATTTTCGCCTTTTGCGGATACACTACTGCCAACGGATTTTGCGCCGCGCGGGGGACGGACGATCTCCGTTTTGGGCATTTCCCCCTTGATTTCTTTCCGAAAGGAGCCTTTCAACCATGATGATTATGGATCGGATCGCGTTGGTGCTGGTTGTGATCGGCGCGCTGAACTGGGGCAGCATCGGCCTGTTCCAGTTTGACCTGGTGGCGCGGATTTGCGGCGGATCTTCCACCCTGCTCGCGCGCATTATCTACACCGTGGTCGCGCTGGCGGGTCTTTGGTGCATTTCGCTCATCTTCCGCGCCCGCGAAAGCTACTCGAACGCGCTGGACGATTGACGCGCGCCCGCTGAAAAAAAAGACCGGAAAGCGCCCTTTGCGGCAGTTTTCCGGTCTTGTGTTTTTTATTGAATGGCGCGGCATTCCAGATAGAAGCGCTTATCCTGCGCGCGCCCCATCGAAAAGGTCTTGCGCGGCAGCGCGCCGTCGTAAATAACGGTACGGAACAGCTCGTCCTTTTCCATTCCGGCAAACAAAAAGCCCACGTTGTCCTTCCCCTCGGCCACCAGGCGCCGGACGGTATCGGTGCCGTGAATGTAATCCACGTGCACGCCGGGGTGATTTTTCAGGTATTCATCCAGAAAAACCTGCACCGTCCCCACGGGAAGCTGCTTTTCGGGTGCCGGAATTGCAACGGTTTCCTCTTTCCCGCCGCAAAGAAGCGTTACCTGCTGGGGCTTTGCTTTGCCGTTCAGTTTTGCCGCGGCGGCGCGGAAAGCGGCGGTCAGATCTTCGGGGTTGGCGCCAAAGACCACGCGGTAGATCGGCTCAAACTCCAAATCGTCGTCGTGCAGGTTGTTCACTTCGCAAAGCGCGTATCTTGCCGGGTGCGAGAGCGCCGCCGGGCCGATTTGCGCTTTGATCTCCTCATAGTAGGCTTTTGCCGAGGCCAGCGAATGGTTGCCGTCGCCCACCGCAAAGAGCAGCGGGGCAAGGCCGGCGCCGCCGTACTTTTTCTCCATTGCCGCGGGGGTGACCAGCCCGGCAAGCGCCGCAAGCGCGGCCTGCTGTTTTTTTGCGGAGATCGCGTAGCCGCAAACGTGGCCGCCGCCCGCCATCAGGTCAAAGTCGTAAAGCTTTTCGGTCAGGCCTTCGGCCAACGGCTCGATCACCGTTTTTTGCGGATCGTCGATCAAAAGCAGAACGTGCGGCATTTCCAGCGGCGCGCCGCGGCGCACCGCAACGCGGGGCGGAATGCGCTCCAAAACCGTTCCCTCGGTGGCGCGAACGGCCGAGGTCGATCCCTTGTTGTAGTCGTAGGCTTCCAGATCAACGGCGCCGATCAGCCCCCGGCGCACCTTGCCGCCTTCCAGCCGGCGTTCCAGGTAAATCATACAATCCTTATGCACCTGCAAAACCGTTTGCAGAGCCTTTTCCATTTCGGCGTGGATGGATCGGATACGCACGGCGTCGTCCTTGCCCAGGTAAATTTCGGGCAGCATCAGCCGCAGGGTGGAAGGCGCGGCGCCAACAAAGGCTTCGGCGGTCTTCCAGTAGTCGGGGTCGCTGGTGTACTGGTCGCAGGCCACCACCGCCCAGCGCGTTCCGTCCACGCGGGAAAAATCGGGCAGCAGAATATCGGCAGGTTTGAAAATGGGTTCCATAGTCGTTCTCCTTTGCAGTTGCTACGCTTATTTTACCATATCTGGGCAAAGATTGTCAAGAACCGTACAATTATTTATCGCGCCGGATTGACATTTTTTTATTTTATGCTATAATGAAAGTAATCAAAAAAACACTTGCTTGGAGGTCGTTATGCCGCTGATTGATACCAAACTCAATTTTTCCATCTCGAAAGAGCGCGAGGTTGCGCTCAAAACCCGGCTGGGCGAAGCGATCCGCCTGCTCCCCGGCAAGAGCGAGCAATGGCTGATGCTGAACTTTCAGGAAAACTGCCGCCTTTGGTTTGCCGGCAAAAACGACGCGCCCATGGCAATGGTGGAAGTGGAAATTTTCGGGAAAGCGTCACCCGCCGATTGCGAAGCCCTGACCGCCCGCATTTGCGAGATCTTCGGCGCCGAGCTCGGCATTGCGCCCGACCACATTTACGTCAACTACACGTTCAGCACCGCCTGGGGCTGGAACGGTGGAAATTTTTAACACCTTCCCCGCGCGAACACGAAAAAGAAAGGCAGAAAAACGATGGCATACTTAACCGATATTGAAATTGCGCAGGCCTGCAAACTGCGCCCCATTACCGAAATTGCCGCCAAAGCCGGCATTCCCGACGACGTTCTGGAACCCTACGGAAAATACAAGGCAAAGGTGGACCGCTCGCTCCTGGAAACCTCCGCGCGGAAGAACGGAAAGCTAATCCTGGTCACCGCCATTACCCCCACCCCCGCCGGCGAGGGAAAAACGACCACCACCATCGGCCTTGCCGACGGCCTGCGCCGCATTGGGAAAAATTCGGTCGTGGCGCTCCGCGAGCCTTCGCTGGGGCCGGTCTTCGGCGTTAAGGGCGGCGCCGCCGGCGGCGGCTACGCGCAGGTGGTGCCTATGGAAGACATCAACCTGCACTTTACCGGCGACTTTCACGCCATCGGCGCGGCGAACAATCTGCTTGCCGCCATGCTGGACAACCACATTCAGCAGGGCAACGCGCTCGGGATCGACCCCCGCCGCATTACCTGGAAGCGCTGTGTGGATATGAACGACCGCCAGCTCCGCTTTTTGGTGGACGGCCTGGGCGGCAAGGCCAACGGCACCCCGCGCGAGGACGGATTTGACATTACCGTTGCCTCCGAAATTATGGCGGTGTTCTGCCTGGCCTCCTCCATTGCCGACCTGAAAGAGCGGCTCGCCCGGATTGTTGTTGGCTACACCTACGCCGGCAAACCGGTCACCGCCGGGGATCTGAAAGCCGTTGGCGCAATGGCGGCGCTCCTGAAAGACGCCCTCAACCCCAACCTGGTGCAAACGCTGGAAGGCACGCCCGCATTCGTGCACGGCGGCCCGTTTGCCAACATTGCCCACGGCTGCAACTCGGTCATCGCCACGCGGATGGCAATGAAACTGGGCGACTACGCCGTAACCGAGGCCGGCTTCGGCGCCGACCTGGGAGCCGAAAAGTTTTTGGACATCAAGTGCCGTATGGCGGGGCTTCGCCCCGACGCGGTGGTGGTAGTTGCCACCGTCCGCGCGCTGAAAATGCACGGCGGGCTTGCCAAAACCGAGCTTGGCAACGAAAATCTGGACGCACTGGAAAAGGGTCTGCCCAACCTGTTGCGCCACGTTTCCAATATGAAAAACACCTACGGGCTTCCCTGCGTGGTGGCCGTGAACCGTTTCCCCACCGACACCGACCGGGAGATCGATCTTGTAATCGCCAAGTGCCGCGAGCTGGGCGTGAACGTCAAGCTTTCCACCGTTTGGGCCAACGGCGGCGCAGGCGGCACCGAGCTTGCCGAAGAGGTGGTGCGGCTTTGCGAGGCCGAAAATCACTTCCGGTTCAGCTACGAGAGCGGCGCCTCCATTGAGGAAAAGCTCCTTGCCATTACCACAAAGGTTTACGGCGGCTCCGGCGTGAACATCCTGCCCGCCGCACGCAAGCAGATGGACGAGCTGACCGCCCTGGGCTTCGGCAACCTGCCCGTTTGCGTTGCCAAAACGCAGTACAGCTTTTCGGATGACCCGACAAAGCTCGGCGCTCCCGAAAACTTTACCGTTACCGTGCGCAACATCAAGGTCAGCGCGGGCGCCGGCTTCCTCGTCGCCCTCACCGGCGATATTATGACCATGCCCGGCCTGCCCAAATCCCCCGCCGCCGAACGCATCGACGTCACCGACGACGGAAAAATTACAGGGCTGTTTTAACTCCGCTTTTTACTTTATATCTTTAAGGAGAACTTCAATATGAGCAGACATCATTCGCACCATCACCGCTACTTTGACAGGAGAAGCCTGCCGTTTATTATCATTCCCGTTCTGCTGGCGGTTGCCGCGGTTGTATTCGCGGTTGCAATTATTGTTGCAACGAAAAAAGCCGACCCGCTCCCAAATTCGCAATCCACCACCCCGGCGGAAGTACATACCCACAATTACGGCGAATGGATTGAAGAAGTGCCGGCCACCTGCACCGAGGACGGCGTAAAAGGGCACTACCATTGCTCCTGCGGAAAGAACTTTGACGCCGACAAGAACGGAATTGCGCTCCTCTCCATTCCCAAAGGACATCTTTACGGGGAGCTGATTGCCGCGGTGGCTCCCACCTGTACCGAGGCCGGACACAAAGCGCATTACGAATGCTCTTTGTGCCACCGTTATTTTGACGCCGAGAAAAACGAGCTTGCCGACATCCTTCTTCCCGCGGCGCATCAATACGCCGATTGGACGGCCGAAATTCCGGCAACCGGAAACAATCCCGGCCAAAAGGGATACTACGAATGCACGGTCTGCCACAAAAAATTTGACGCGGAAAAAACCGCCGAAATTACCGATCTTGTCATTCCGGCAACCGGAAAATATCTGGTAAAAGTAACCGGAAATCTGCCGGGCGGCATTGCCGTTTCGGGCGGCGCAAAAGAACAGCTCGTCTCCGAAGACGTTGCCTTTGAACCGGTCACGCTCGGCGCAAATTACGGCTACCTCTTTGACCACTATGAAATTGACGGCGTTCCGCAGGAAGGCAACACCGTTGCGCTGGGAGCCGTGACCGACGACGTTACTATCTATGTGGTTTGCAAATACGCCACCGAGGAACTGCCCATTATCAACATTGATACGGCCGGGCAGGAAATTGCAGACAAGGAAAATTATGTTACTATGAAGTTCTCAATGGAGAACTGCGAGGGAACGCTGGAAGATTGCGCCGGCGGCATCCGCCTGCGCGGAAACTCCACTTTGTCCTTCCCCAAAAAAGCCTACCGTGTCAAATTTGACAAAAAGCAAAGTCTGTTTGGCCTGACCAAAGCAAAAAGCTGGGTTCTGCTGGCCGAGTACATTGACCCCTCCGCGCTGCACAACTACACCGCGCTCACCCTGCGCCAGGAGATCGACGACAGCGTATTTACCCCCACGCCCCACAAAGTAAACGTCTATCTGAACGGCGAATATCAGGGGCTTTACACCCTTTGCGAGCAGGTGCAGGAAAACGAGGGCAGAATTGACAACGAAAAGAAAATCACCGCCGAGATGACCTCCTTGAAGGATTTTAACTTCCTGATCGTAATGGACGCACCCACCGAAGCTTTCGTTACCGTTGACGACCACGACGACGACCCGGATCACGGCATCTCCTTCCAAATCAAATATCCCGAAGAGGATGATTTTAAGAACAGCTCCATCACCTTTGCCGCCTTCAAGACCGAGCTGCAAGCCTACCTGCAAGATCTGGTAGATGCCTTCCTGGAACACAATTCCGAATACATTTTGAACGAAGTCAATATGAATTCCCTGCTGGATTATGTGATCGTGGACGAAATTATGGGCGAGCGCGACCACAAATCAAAATCGGTCTATCTGTATTTCAAAGACGGCAAATTGAACTTCGGCCCGATTTGGGACTACGACTGGTGCCTCTATACCAATTGGCCGGGCAGACCGAATACGCAATACACCGTTTCGGAAGAATTTGAATATTCCAACATCTTCTTCCAGACCGTTCACGATACGCCCGAGCTTTACCAACTGCTGAAAGAGCGCTACACCGCCGTTGGCAGCACCGCACTTGCCAGAACCATTGAAATAATCACCGCCTACGAGGCTACCATTCAGGAGTCGGTACGGCTGGACGCCGAAAAATGGTACGATACCAACGAGTTCAAAGGCTATGAAGTCTCTCAAAAAAATACCGCATTCCTCAATGCCTTTTTGGCAAAACGCCAGGAGCTCCTGGACGCCGAATGGCTGATTGCTGAATAATTTAATAGGGGTAAGGCCGCGAGAGGGGGAAGAACTTTTTGCAAAAACCCGGCAAGCCGGGCCGGGCAAGCCCGGTTCCAATTCGGGGTTTGCGGAATTGGGTTAGAACGCTCGAAAAGGCTTTTGTAACAGAACTGGTGTGGTTTAGATGGTAAGCAGAAACGGGTTTTGATTACCCAAAAACTGGCTCCCGGCACTGCCGCCCGCCAAGGCGGGTTCCAATTCTTTGGCTTTGCAAAACCGGCCTCGTAACACCAAAAAAATAAAGCCCCACCCGGAGCAGTATATGTTGCCGCTTTCAAAAACTTCCAAAACTCGTTTGGAAGTTTTTTGAAAGAGGGGGAGCGCGAG
>CAMPBZ010000013.1 GCA_946641795.1 uncultured Clostridia bacterium | reverse complement strand
CTACGGCGGCTATGCCCGCCACGGCGGCGGCGCGTTTTCGGGCAAAGACCCCACCAAGGTGGACCGTTCGGCCTGCTATGCCGCGCGCTACATTGCCAAAAACGTGGTCAAAGCCGGGCTTGCCGACCGTTGCGAGGTGCAGGTGGCGTACGCCATTGGCGTTGCCAAGCCGGTTTCCTTGCGCATTGACACCTTTGGAACGGCGACCGTGCCCGAAGAAAAAATCGAAAAAGCCATTTCGGAGCTGGTCGATCTGCGCCCGGCGGCCATTATTCAAAAGTTTGATCTGCGCCGTCCCATCTACTGTGGACTTGCCGCCTACGGGCATATGGGGCGCGAGGATCTGAACGCGCCGTGGGAAAACTGCGACCTTGTGGAAACGCTCCAAAAGGCGGTTCGCGCATAACTGGTATCAAAAAAAACATTCAAAAGGAGGGACGGAGCAATGCCGATAGACGAAACGTTTATGCAATCGCCGATAGACGAAAACGGCGAGACGGGCTTGCTCCGTCTTTTCGGAACGGTTGAACACGTCATTTACCAAAACGAGGAAAACGGATACAGCATTTGCGATTTCAGCACCGACGCGGGCGAGCTTTTCACCATTGTCGGCACCATGCCGGACGTGAGCGAGGGCGACCTGCTCTCGGTTGCAGGCAAGTGGGTGCACAACCCCAAATACGGCCGGCAGTTCCGCGTGGAGCTGTGCGAAAAGAAGATGCCGGTGGGCAGCGCGGCCATTTTGCGTTATCTTTCCTCCGGCGCCATTCGCGGCATCGGCCCCAAAACCGCGCGCCGGATCGTGGATCTTTACGGCGACGAAACCTTCGAGGTGATGGAGAACCACCCCGACTGGCTTGCCGAAATTCCGGGCATTACCTTAAAGCGCGCCCGGGAAATTGCCGCCGATTTCCGCGAGAAAGCCGATATTCGCGCGGCAATGCTCTTCTTCCGCGACTTTTTCGGCCCCACCGCAACCGTCCGCATTTACAAACGCTGGGGCAGTGCCGCCATTGATATTGCCAAGCGCAACCCCTACCGCCTGTGCGAGGAGATTGACGGCATCGGCTTTGAGCGCGCCGATCGTATGGCGCTTCAAATCGGGCTGGAATTGAGCTCTCCCGAGCGGTTGGAAAGTGGAGTTTGCTACCTGCTCGGCCTGAACGCCCAGCAAAACGGCCATGTCTGCCTGCCGCGCGAGGTTGCCGAGGAGAACGCCGCGGCGCTTTTGGGCGTTTCGTTTGAGCAGGCGCACAAAACGGTGGAGGGCCTGGTTGCCAAAGGGAAACTGCGCCAGGTGCTCCTTTCGGATCACCCCTTTTTGTACGATCCCAAACAATACGAAAGCGAAACCTACATTGCCAAAAAGATGATCCTTTTGGATCAGGTCTGCCCGGCAATGGACACCGCCAACATCGGCGCGCTGTTGCGGCGCGAGGAGGCCGAAAGCGGCATTGCGTACGCAGCCTTACAGCGAAAGGCCATCAAAGGCGCGTTGGAAAACGGCGTGCTGATCCTGACCGGCGGCCCCGGAACCGGGAAAACCACGGTTGTGCGCGCCCTGTTGCGCATTTTTCAAAGTATGGGCGAGCGCCCGGTGCTCACGGCGCCGACCGGCCGTGCCGCCAAACGCCTTTCCGAGGCCACTTCCTGCGAGGCAAAAACCATTCACCGCCTGCTGGAATACGGCGGCGAGGAAGGCTCCCGCCCCGCGTTCCGCCGCAACGAGCACGCGCTCCTGGAAGAAACGGTGATTATTGTGGACGAAGTTTCTATGGTGGATAGCGCGCTGATGTGCGCGCTCCTCAAAGCGGTCAAGCCCGGCGCGCGCCTCATTCTCATCGGCGATAGTGACCAGCTCCCCTCGGTGGGCGCGGGCAACGTTTTGCACGACGTGATCGAAAGCGGCCGCTTTTTCACCGTCCGGCTGAACGAGATCTTCCGGCAGGCACAGCAAAGCCTGATCGTTACCAACGCCCACGCCATCAACCGCGGCGAAATGCCCGATTTGAAAACGAAAGACAACGACTTTTTCTTTCTTCCCCGGTCGGATGACGCCGCCATCGGCGCCACCGTTGCCGATCTTTGCGCCAACCGTCTGCCCAAAACCTACGGCGAAATGGGAACGGCGGGCGTGCAGGTCATTGCGCCTTCCCGCAAGGGCGAGGTGGGCACCGAAACGCTCAACCGGCAGTTGCAGGCGGTGCTGAACCCCGCGGACGCCGGCAAGGCCGAGTATCGTTTTCGCGAAATCGTCTTTCGCGAGGGCGACCGCGTAATGCAGATCCGCAACAACTACGACCTGGAATGGACTTTGAACAACGGGGTTGGCGGCTCCGGCATTTTCAACGGTGACATCGGCACCATTCTGGAAATTCGCGGCCACGACAATTGTATGATCGTTCGCTTTGATGAAAAAACGGTGCAGTACGATTTGAACCTGTTGGAAGACCTGGAACCCGCTTACGCCATTACCGTGCATAAAAGCCAGGGGAGCGAATATCCCATTGTCGTTCTGCCGGTCGGCGACCGCACGCCGCCAATGCTCCTTTCGCGCAACCTGCTCTACACGGCGGTCACCCGCGCGCAAACAATGGTCATTCTGGTCGGCAGCGAGGCGGCCGTGGGGCGTATGGTGGCAAACAACCGCCAAACCCGGCGCTATACCGGGCTTGCCCAATGGCTCCGGGAGATTGGACTATGAAAATTGCCGATCTGTTTTTTCCGCCCCAATGCCCCTCTTGCGGCGAACTGCTGTCTTTTGATGGCTTTTTCGGAGCCTCCGGGGTTGAGCGCGCCGCTCTTTGCCCCGACTGCCTGCCCCTTTGGGAGAAGGAAAAAGAGGAGCCGTGCGGCCTTTGCGGGGAGAAGGTCATCAATTGTCAATGCGCCACCAAAATGATGCAGTCGGCGGGGTGCAAAACCTTTTGTAAACTGGTTTATTACCGCCCCGGAAACCGGGAAGAAGTCGGCAACCGGATCGTGTACCGCATCAAGGATCATGCCGACCGCAACGCCGTCAATTTTCTGGCCGGAGAGCTTGCGCCACAAATCCGGGCGCGTATGCAGGCGGGCGAATGGGGCGGGAACGCCTTTTTCGTTACCTATTTGCCGCGCCGGGCGGGAACCATCCTCAAAAGCGGCAACGACCAGGCAAAGGAACTTGCCGCGGCCCTTGCAAAGCAGTTGGAGCTTCCGCTGATCCCTGCCGTCGGGCGGCACGCCAAAAACCGCACGCCGCAAAAGTTTTTGGGACCGGCAAAGCGCCTTTCCAACGCAACCGCCGCGTTTTATTTGCGTGAGAAATATCAATCCCGGGTCGCCGGGAAAACGGCAATTCTGGTGGACGATATTGTAACCAGCGGCGCCAGTATGACGGCGGGCGTTCGCCTTTTGCGGCGCGCCGGCGCCAAGGGCTTTTTGGCGGTTGCCGTTGCCAGCGACGAATGCAACCGCAACCCGGTTGTTGTAACGCCGGAGCCACAAAACGAACGCGGCTATGCGCCGTACCGCTGATTTTGAAAAAAGGAGCAAACTTGGATGAAGTATTTAATTCAAAACAGAAAGCCGATCTCGGTTTTTCACTATTTTGAGGAGATTTGTGCCATTCCGCACGGCTCCTATCACGAGGAAAAACTGGCCGATTACCTTGTCAAATTTGCCGCCGACCGCGGGCTTTTCTGTACCCGTGACCGTGTGAACAATGTTTTTATCAAGCTCCCGGCGTCGCCCGATCGGGCAGGTGAGGCGCCCATTCTTTTCCAGGGGCATATCGATATGGTGTGCGAGAAAAACGGCAACGTAGCGCATAATTTTCTCACCGATCCGCTCTCGCTGTATCTGGACGGCGATCTGCTCCGCGCGCGCGGCACAACGCTGGGCGGCGACGACGGCATTGCCGTTGCTATGATGTTGGCGCTCCTGGACGGCGAAATCCCCTCCCATCCCGCGTTCGAGTGCCTGTTTACCACGGCCGAAGAAGTGGGGCTGGACGGCGCGAAAGCCTTTGACTATTCGCAAATTTCGGCCACGCGCCTGCTCAATCTGGATAGCGAAGACCTTGGCGTTGTCACCGCGGGATGTGCCGGCGGCGTGCGCACCGATTTTACGCTTTCCTGCCGCCCCATGCCGTTTTGCGGCGAGTGTTTGCAAATTGCCGTCAGCGGTCTTGCCGGCGGGCATTCCGGCGCGGACATTGCGCGCGGGCGTGCCAACGCAAACCGGCTGATGGGTCGGCTTTTGCAGGGCTTGGCAAATGCGCAAAAACTGCACCTCGTTTTGCTGGAAGGCGGCTCCAAGGACAATGCCATCCCGCGCGAATGCAATGCCACAGTCGCGGTTGCAAACGCCCCGGAAGCAACGGAAATTCTGCGGCGGATCGGCAAGGAGCTTGCCGGCGAACTTTCGAGCGAGGATGCCGCGTTCTCACTTTCGGTCGAGCCTGCGGCCGCTCCGAAACAAATGCTGACGGCCGAGGATACCGCGCGCGCAATCTCTGTTTTGACCAATGTTCCCATCGGTGTGCTGGCAATGAGCAGGGAGATCCCCGACTTGGTGGAAACCTCCCGCAACCTGGGCGTTGTGCGAACAGAGGCGGACACTTTGACCTTTGTGTTTTCCAGCCGCTCCTCGGTAGAAAAAAGCCTGGACGCCGTTCAGGAAGAACTGGAAGCGTTTGCAAAAGCCGCCGGTTGTGCCGTGCGGCATTACAGCCGCTATCCAGGCTGGGATTACGCGCCAAAATCGGAGATCCGGCAGGCGTACTGCGCGGCCTATAAGAAGGTAACGGGGAAAGAGGCGGTCGTCACCGTGATCCACGCGGGTCTGGAATGCGGCATTATCTGCTCGCATCTTCCCAAGTTGGATATGATCTCCATCGGCCCGGAACTGTACAATATTCATTCACCCAACGAGGCGCTGGTGCTTTCGTCGGTTGAAATCTTCTGGCAGGTGTTGGAGGAATTGATCGCCTCCCTTAAAGCTTGATAATTTAGAAAAAGAACTATTCTTATTCTAAATATTAAAAATAAAAATCTCCGCAAACCGGTTTTCGGCTTGCGGAGATTTTTTATGAATTATTGAAAAATCAAATCGGCAATTTCCCGGATCTCGGTGTGTACTTCTTCCATCGGGCGCGCGGCGTTCACAATGCGGATGGTGGCCGGGTCAAAGGATTGCAAAACCGAATAGAACTGTGCTCTTACGCGTTCCAGCCGTTCGCGCGTTTCGTAAATCTCATGCGCGCCGGCGCGCTCCTCAATGCGCGCCATACTCTCTTCCGGGGAAAGATCCAAAAAAATGCAAAGGTCGGGGTGGCGGATCTCGGGGCAGTTCAAATTCATCCCGCGTACCCAGTCCATATCGGTGTCCGGCCCCTGGTAGGCAAGGGTGGAGTAAAAGTAGCGGTCGCAAATCACGTCAACGCCGCTTGCCAACAGCGCCGCAATTCCGGTTTTGGGTTGTACGTTGTGCGCAATGCGGTCCAGGGTAAACAGCGCGGCAAGCTCGCAGGGCGTTTTTTGCTCTTCGCCCGAAAGCGCCCGCCGCAGTTGCTTGCCAAAGGGCTGGTCGGTCGGCTCGGCCGTGCAAACCACGCGGCGCCCCTTTTGCAAAAGATATGCCTCCAAAAGGTGAATGTGCGTTGTTTTTCCGGCACCGTCAATGCCCTCAAAAACAATAAATTTTCCGGTTTTGTTTTGCTTCATTTTATTCCCCGTCTTTTTGTTGCAGCGCGGCAAGCTGTTTTTCCAGCTCTTCAATGCGGTGTTTCAGGTGGGTCATTTCCAGCTTGGTGGGGTCGGGTAGGTGGCATTGATCCATCTGGTCGTAAACGCGAACGCCGCCCCGGCGGACTACCTTTGCCGGAATGCCGACGGCGGTGCAATCCTTGGGAACGTCGTGAATGACAACAGCGTTGGAGGCGATCTTGCTATCCGAGCCGATGTTTACCGGCCCCAGCACCTTTGCGCCCGCGCCGATCATTACGTTATCGCCAATGGTGGGGTGGCGCTTGCCAACGTCTTTTCCGGTACCGCCCAGAGTAACTCCTTGGTAAATGGTGCAGTTGTCGCCAATTTCGGTGGTCTCGCCGATCACAACACCCATTCCGTGGTCAATGAACAGCCCCTTGCCGATCTTTGCGCCGGGGTGAATTTCAATGCCGGTCAAAAAGCGGGAAAGCTGGCTGATGGCGCGCGCCGGAAAGTAAAGTTCTTTCTCGTAAAAGCGGTGCGCAATGCGGTGGGCAAAAATGGCGTGAACGCCGGAGTAGAGCAGCAGGATCTCGGCGTTGCTGCGCGCGGCGGGGTCCTTGCTTTTCACGGTTTGAACCGAATCCGAAAGTTCCTCGCGCAGTTCGGCAAGGAGCGAAAAAATCGAATCGGATGCTTTGTTTTGTTCTTCCATAGCGGATCCTCCCTGGTTTGGGATTGTAAACTCTAATAACCATTATACAAGAAAAATCGGATTTTGTAAATAGATTTTTCGGTTTTTCAAAAAGGTTTTTCAAAAATTGCTTGACAAACCCGAAAAAATATGGTAAAATAAAAACGCTTGGGGGAGTAGCAGGTGCGGCCATCGGCCGCAGAAGCAAGCCAACATACCCGATGCCGGATGTGGCATCTGGCTTGCTTTTCGTTGCAAGACTCATGCGTTGCCGATGGCGATGCAGGAGTTTTTTTTCTTTAAAAAATCCGCTATCGCAAAGGTAGACGGGTTTTATTTTTTTACGGAGAACAAAGGAAATTCAGACGATGAAGTTGGATTTCGTATTCTTTTTGAACAGCATTCTGCTGGGCGTAGGACTTGCGATGGACGCTTTTTCGGTCTCCCTTGCCAACGGAATGAACGAGCCGCAAATGCGGCGGCGCCGGGTCGTTTTAATCGCCGGCACCTTCGGCGGTTTTCAGGCGTTAATGCCGCTTTTGGGCTGGGCGCTGGTGCATTTTGCGGTGGAAAAGTTTATGGCTTTCCGCAAATTCGTACCGTGGATCGCGCTTGCCCTGCTGTTGTGGATTGGCGGAAAAATGATTGTGGAAGGGGTCCGCGACCGGAAAAAAAACGGCGAAGACGAGCCGCAAGAAGCGCGCAAACTTGGGCTTCACATCCTGCTGGTGCAGGGAATTGCCACCTCCATCGACGCGCTCTCGGTTGGCTTTACCATTGCCGAGTACAATTTTGCCGCGGCGCTGATCGCCGCCGGATTGATCGCCGCCGTCACCTTTTCCATTTGCACCGCCGGCGTTCTGCTGGGGCGCAAATTCGGCACCTGGCTTTCCTGGCGCGCCTCTATTCTCGGCGGGGTGATCCTTGCGGCCATCGGAATTGAAATTTTTATCAAAGGTTTATTTTTGTAAAAAGCGAATGATTGCACGGTTTTGAGGAACCGTAAAAGAAACGGATAGAAAGGGGAAAAAGGTTTTGGTAAAGTATATTCTGCTGTTTCTGCTCGGATTGGGTTTGCTGATTAAAGGAGGAGACTGGTTTGTGGACGGATCGGTCGGCGTTGCGCGCCGGTTCCACCTTTCCGAAATTCTCATCGGCGCCACCATCGTTTCCATCGGCACCACCTTGCCGGAGGTAATGGTTTCTTCCATTTCCGCCGCTCAGGGGCAATCGGATATTTCTTTCGGTAACGCCATTGGCTCGGTTATCTGCAACACGGCGCTCATTTCGGCCATTACCATTGCCATTCGGCCGGGCAAAATCCACCGGCGCAGTTTGCGCTTGCCGGTCATTTTCTTCTTCCTTGCGGCGGCCGTTTATTGCACGATCGCTTATGTCACAAAAGAGTTTTCGCGTCCGCTCGGCATTGGGCTGTTGGTCATTTTTGTGGTTTATATGATTTTGTCTGTCCGCGAAGCCAAGAAAAACCCGATCCCCGAACTTGCCGAGGGCGAGCCGGAACCGAGCGAAGCGGCCGCTCCGGAGCCAGACAAAAAAGCCACCCCGAAAAACCCCAAACTTGAATTTTGGAAAGAGATCGCCCTTCTGGTCATCGGCGGCGCCTGCATTGCGGTCGGCGCAAAACTGCTGGTGGATAACGGCATTGGCATTTCCACCGAGCTCGGCATTCCGCAAAAGGTGATCGCGCTCATCTTCGTTGCGCTCGGCACCTCGTTGCCTGAACTGGTAACAGCCCTTACCGCGCTGGTCAAAGGGCACAGCGCGCTCTCGCTGGGCAACATCATCGGCGCCAACCTGTTCAACCTGGTGCTGGTCTCTGGCCTTTCGGTCACCATTCGCCCGTTCCATGTGCCAACGGAAACCACCATCAACGGCATCAACACCTCGTTCCTGGTGGATATGCCGCTGATGCTTGCGGTTATGCTGATCCTTACCGTTCCGGCGCTCATTCGCGGCAAACTTTCGCGTTGGCAGGGCATTCTGCTCCTCTCGCTTTACACCGCGTTTTGCGTGTTCCAGTTTGTAATTTGAACAAGACAATTTCCAAAAAGGCGTGCTTCGGCGCGCCTTTTTTTCAAAAATCTATTGATTTTAACGCTTTATTGTGATAAAATGTAAAAGTACCCGGAACGAACAATGAAAAGGGAATGAAAACAATGGAAAAAGTAAACCCCGTTGCAAAAGCCGAGCTTTGCCGCGCGCTCCTCTCGCTGAAAACCGAGGAGGAATGCGGCGCGTTTTTGGAGGATATTTGCTCCATCCGCGAGTTGCAGGATCTGGCCCAGCGCTATGCGGTTGCCATCTTGCTGGATTCCGGCGAGAACTACCAGGAAATTTCAAAGGCTACGGGCGCCAGCACCGCAACCATCAGCCGCGTCAGCAGGTGTCTCAATTACGGCAGCAGCGGCTACCGGACGGCATTAGACCGGCGGAAAGAAACAAAATAACATCAAAAAGGACGCATTTTTCGGAATGCGCCCTTTTTTATCGGAGCAGTTGCCAAACTTCGGCAAACGCAAAGCAAAGCGCCGCCTGAACGACCTTTGCAAACAAATAGTTTTTGTGGCGCAGGCGCATCCGGCCGCAAACCGAAAAGATTTGCAAATGCACCGAAAATCCAGCCCAGCCGCAGGCGGCGGCGCAAAACGGAAGCGCCCAACGCGCGGGGAGCGCTGCGGCCGAACAAACGCCGCCGGAAAGCTCCAACAGGGCGGCGGCCGCCGCACCGAGGGGAGTAGGAGCCCCGAATTTTGCAAGCACCGCCTGTACCGCCGCGGTCAAAACTGTAAAAAATGCAAGAAAGGCGCAAAGGTTCAGCGCTATGCCGGCGGCGTTGCCAACCGAGCGGGTCAGTGCCGAAAAGAAGGGTTCAGCGGCAGATGGGATTGGTTTTTCGGGGATTTTTGCCGGCCTTTTGCGGCCGATCCCGGCGCCAGCGCAAACGATGGTAGCCGAGAGAAGGCAAAACAGCCAAAGAACGACCCCGGTGGCCGCGCTTTGAAAAATCCCGTTCCCCACAACGCCAATCAAAAACGCGGGCGAGGGAACGCTGGCTGCGGCCACGGCGCGCCCGCCTTCCTCCGGCGTCAGGTTCCCGCGCTCCGTTTCTTTTGCGGCGTAAACGGCGCCCACCGGGAACCCGCAAATCCATCCCAACAGAATGGCCGCGCCCGCGGCGGACGGCAGACGAAAGAGAAACGAAAGCCACGCGCTTGCCACGCGGGGGAGGCCGCCCGCCGCAACCAGCAAATCCGAAAGCGCCAAAAAGGGAAATACCGCCGGCAAAACGCCCAGCGCCGCGCGGCGCAACCCCAAAAGAACGGCGCTTTTTGCAAGTTCGGCGTTCCGCAGAAAAAAGAGCATTGCAAACAGAACGCCCAGCGCCAAAAAAGGAACGCGCCCGCGCATCTTCCGCAAGAACCTCAAAAAACTTTTTGCCGGCTTTGCCTGCTGCCCTGTCATCTTCCCAACTCCCCCGTCATAAACTGTGCTGTACGCTTTTATCTCTATGCAAGCACACGAATTTTATGCACCTGTTCGTGGGGAAAGAAGGGAAAATGGGAAAACGGAAACAACAGCTCCGGCGGGCGTTTGACGCCGGAGAACTGACCGACGTTACGGTTTTGTACGGCAACCGCCGGGTGGTCATTCGCGGTTGCAGGAAGATCCTTTCCTACGCGCCGGAAAAGATTTGCATTGCCCTGCGCCGGCGCAGGATTTGTTTGATGGGCAAAGAGCTGCGCTTTTCCTCGTTTGCCGCCGGGAGTGCCGCGGTGGAAGGGGAGATCTGCTCGATCGTTTTGGAAAATCGCGGAGTTGAGGGGGAGCAGGTATGAGTTTTCCGCTGTTGCTGTTCGGCTACCGGAGCGTTGAAACCGATGGGAAACACGCCGCCGCATTGCTGGATCTTTGCCTGCAAGAAAACCTGTCGCCGGCAAGGTTTGAGGCGCTTGAAAACGGCGGTATTCGCTTTCGGGTGGGTTTGCTTGCGGGGCACCGGTTGGTGCGCGCCTGCAAACGGGCGGAAATCCCGCTCCGCACCGCGGTTGGCGGCGCGCCGCAAATGCTCCTTTGGTTCTTCCGCCGGAAAGGCCTTGTAGCGGGTCTGCTTTTGGGCGTTTTTTTATTGGTGTTTTCGCAAAAATTCGTCTGGTCAGTGCGCGTCAGCGGAAACGAAACGCTCACGGCCGGGGAGATCCGCCGGGCGCTGGCGGCCGAGGGGTTGGAGGTTGGCAGTTATCTGCCCCGGCTGGACCTTGGCCGGGTGGAAACGCAAACCCTGCTCCGGGAGGACGCGCTTTCCTGGATCGCCGTCCACCTGGACGGAACGGTTGCCGAGGTGCAGGTGGTCGAGCGCGCCGCAATGCCCGAAAAAAGCACCCGCCCGGCCAATCTGATTGCCGGACGGGATGGGCAGATCGTGGAGTTGGAGCTTTACCGTGGGAATGCGGCGGTCAAGGTGGGCGACCCGGTGCGGGCCGGCGATCTTTTGGTCAGCGGCGTTTATGACAGCCAAACGCAGGGGTACCGGTTCACACGCGCGGCGGGGAACGTTCTGGCGCGCACCAAGCGCACACTGCGGGTGGAAATTCCGCTTTCGTACGAGGAAAAAGTTTACGGCGAGGCGGTGCGCGGGGAGATCGGGCTTCAATTTTTCAAATTTTCCTGGATTTTTTTGAAAAACAGCAACAAAGCGCTTTCATCCTGTGATATAATAGAAGTAACAACAGGGAAGGATTGGCTGGGGCTCCACGATCTTCCGGTGTCGGCCTCGCAAAAAATCTACCGCCCCTACACTGTCAAAACGATCTCGCGCACGGCCGAAGAGGCGCTGGAACTGGCCTGGGGCGAACTGAAAAAACAGCTTTCGGCGCTTTCGCCGGACATTCTGCTGTTGGAAAAACGTACGCAAACCCAAATCGGCGGGGAAACGCTGGCGCTGGAATGCGAGCTGATCTGTGTGGAAAACATTGCCGTACAGCGGGAATTTGAAATTGCCGAGCCGTAAAAGGCGGCGGAAAGGACGTTTATGATCCGTAAAATCGTGAAAATCGAACAGCCCGACGCAACCGCAAAAATTTTCGGGTGTTTTGATGCCAACGCCTCAATGATCGAATCGCACTTCGGCGTGACCCTCCGCAACCGTTCCGACGGGGAGGGGGACTCCATTTCGGTAGAGGGAGAGGACGAGGGTCGCGTGCACGCGGCCGCGCAATGTGTGACCTATTTGCGCGAGCTTGCCAAAAAGACCGATGAAATTTCCGAGCAGAGCGTTCAGTACGCAATGGAAATGATCGTTTCCGGGCAGGAAAGCGAGCTTTACAAGCTGGACGACGGCTGTATTTGCGTTACGGCGCGCGGCAAACCCATCAAGGCCAAAACGGTGGGGCAAAAACAGTATGTGGATGCCATCCGCCAAAACACCGTCACCTTCGGCGTTGGGCCTGCGGGAACCGGAAAAACCTTTTTGGCGGTGGCTATGGCGGTCAAGGCGCTACGCGAAAAACAGGTCAGCCGCATCATTTTAACGCGCCCCGCCATTGAGGCGGGCGAAAAACTCGGCTTTCTGCCGGGCGACCTGCGCAGCAAAATCGACCCCTACCTGCGCCCGCTTTACGACGCGCTTTACGAAATGCTGGGCGTGGAGACCTACCAAAAACTGGTGGAAAAGGGAACCATCGAGATCGCGCCGCTCGCCTATATGCGCGGCCGGACGCTGGACGATTCCTTTATCATTCTGGATGAGGCGCAAAACGCCACGCCCGAGCAGATGAAAATGTTTTTAACGCGGTTCGGGTTCAATTCCAAGGCCGTCGTCACCGGCGACCTGACGCAAACCGACCTGGGGCGCGGGCAAAGGAGCGGCCTTTCGGTTGCCGTTCATATCCTGGAAGGCATTGACGACATTGCCATTCATTTGTTCAACGAGCGCGACGTGGTTCGCCACCGGCTGGTGCAAAAAATCATTCGCGCATACGAAAAATACGATCGCGAGCGGGAGCGGAAACCCAAACGCTACCGCGCCGAAAAAACGCCCGAAGCGGGAGAAAAGAAGGGACGAGTATGGAAAGAAAAATGAATTTGAAAATCGATTTTGAAAACGATCAGGAGCAGCTTCCTGTCACCTACCGGCTCAAAATGCTGGTGCGCGCCGCCGTTGCGGCCACACTGGATTACGAGCAATACCAAAACCCCGTAGAGGTTTCGGTCACCTTTACCAACAACGAAAAGATCCGGGAGCTCAACCGCAAGTTCCGGGGGATCGACCGCGCGACAGACGTGCTTTCTTTCCCGCTCTTTGATTACGAAGGGGAAACCGAAGAGCCGCCCGTGGACGAGCTGGTGGGAATGCTGGGCGACATCGTCATCTCTTTGGAGCAGGCCGAAAAGCAGGCCGAAGAATACGGCCACTCTTTCGAGCGCGAGGCCGCTTTCCTGACCGTGCATTCCACGCTCCACCTGCTGGGGTACGACCACGAGACGGGCGAAGAGGACGAAAAAGATATGCGCCGCCGCCAACGCGAAATTCTGGAACGGATGGGGCTGGCCGTAAAACAGTAAACCAACGGTCGAAAGGAAGCTTTTATGAAGCAAATCGGATATTTTGCCATCGTCGGTCGGCCGAACGTGGGCAAATCAACGCTTTTAAATCATATTTTGGGGGAAAAGATCGCCATCGTTTCCTCCAAGCCGCAAACCACGCGCCGCCGCATTCTGGGCATTGAAACGCGGGGGGAGGATCAGTTCGTCTTTTTGGATACGCCGGGCATTTTCCGCGCCACCAATCCGCTGGGCGATTATATGGTCAAAACGGCAAACAACGCAATGCTGGATGCCGACGCGGTCATTCTGGTGGCCGACGCTTCGTTTGCCCCCGGCGAGATCGAGCTGCGCATCCTGCAAAATCTGACCCGCTCCGAAACGCCGGTCATTCTGGCGCTGAACAAGGTGGATCTCTGCCGGCGCGAAAAGCTGGCCGAAACCATTGCGGCGTACGCCGCCGCGCATCAATTTGCCGCCGTTGTTCCCATTTCGGCAAAGAAGGGGAAGTACGTGGACGAGCTGATGGAGGAATGCGCCAAGTTTTTGCACGAGGACGAGTGGATCTTTGAAGAGGATATGATCACCGATCAATCCCAGCGCGCAATGGCCGCCGAGCTGATCCGCGAAAAGATTTTGCGCACGGTGGACCGGGAGGTTCCGCACGGCATTGCCGTTGTGATCGAGGAGTTCCGCGAGGAAGAGGGTGTTACCCGCATCCGCGCCGAGATCTTTTGCGAGAAGGCTTCGCACAAGGGCATTCTCGTGGGCAAAAACGGCGAAACGCTCAAACGCATCGGGTCCTATGCCCGCGCCGATTTGGAAAAACTGCTGGGCACGAAGGTGTATTTAGACCTTTGGATCAAGGTCAAGGAAAACTGGCGGGATACCCAGCGCGGCATTACCGATTTCGGCTTTTCGGAAGATTGATTTTTTGCAAGGGGGAGCTATGGCACGGCACGAGAGCATTGACGGATTGATCATCCGGACCCGGGATATGGGCGACCACGACCGCTATTTAACGGTCCTCACCGCCGCCGAAGGGCGTATGACCCTGCTTGCCAAGGGCGGCAGAGGCCTCAAAGGCGCGCAGGTTCCGGTCAGCCAGCTCTATACCTATGCCAATTTTGAATACTATCAGCGCGGCGATTTCCGCATTCTCAAAGGGGGCACCCCCATTGAGCCGTTTTACGGACTTACGGAAGACCTTGACCGCCTGAACCTTGCGGCTTATTTTTGCGAGGTCGCCTACGAGCTTTCCGACGAGGGTGAGCCCGCCGACGATCTTTTGCGCCTGCTCCTCAATTCGCTCCACGCCGTCAGCCGCAACCGCTATCCCCAGGAGCAAATCAAAGGGGCGTTTGAGCTTCGCGCCGCGGCGCTTTCGGGCTATGCCCCCGACCTTTCGGAATGCCGCGCGTGCAAAAAAACGGAGAGCGATCTTTTTTATCTGGATGTAATGAACGGCTCGCTCATCTGCCCGGAGTGTCTTTCCCGCGCGGGCGGGAATGTAAAAAAAGGGGAGTACGCCGACGAACTGCGCGAGGCGGAGATCCTTTCGCGTCTGCCTGCGGCGGCGCTTGCGGCGCTGCGCTATTGTTTGCACGCTCCGCTCAATCGGCTGTTCGCTTTTGAGCTTGCCGAGCAAACCGATTTGCAGGCGTTTGCAAAATTGACCGAGACCTATCTGCTTTCGCATATCGGCCACGGCTTTGAAACACTCCGATTTTATCAGGAAATGCGGGGAGAGCTCTCCCACAAAAAGGAAGGAAACTGATATGGGATTTTCCAACCGGACGCTGACAACGCTGGAATTTGATAAAATTTGCGCCATGTTGCAGGAATGCGCTCCCACCGAGGGGGCAAAGGAATGGGCACGGCGCCTTTCGCCGTCCGACGATGAAGTAGTCATTCGCCGGCGCCTTTCCCACACCACCGATGCCCGCCGGCTGGCCGACGAAAAGGGAATGCCGCCCTTTGGCGGCATCCGCGCGGTTTCGGGCATTTGCGAGCGGGCGGAAAAGGGCGCCATGCTCACCCCGCGCGAGCTGTTGGACGCGGCGCGCGTTCTGCACACAGCGCGTGCGCTTGCCGATTATAACAAAATCAAC
>CAMPBZ010000012.1 GCA_946641795.1 uncultured Clostridia bacterium | reverse complement strand
CTTTGGCGGCATCCGCGCGGTTTCGGGCATTTGCGAGCGGGCGGAAAAGGGCGCTATGCTCACCCCGCGCGAGCTGTTGGACGCGGCGCGCGTTCTGCACGCGGCGCGTGCGCTTGCCGATTATAACAAGATCAACCGCACCTTTGCAACCTCGCTGGACGAATTGTTCGAGCGGCTCTTGCCCAACCGTACGCTGGAAGAAAAAATTACGCGCTCCATCATCTCCGAGGATCTGATTGCCGACGAGGCCAGCCGCGAGCTTGCCGAGGTCCGGCGCAAGATCCGCGAGGCGCAAAACCGCATTAAGGAGACCTTGCAGCATTTTATCAGCGGTTCCTCCGCCAAATATTTGCAGGAGGCCATTGTTACCATGCGCAACGGGCGCTATGTCGTTCCCGTGCGGGTGGAGAGCAAAAACGAGGTCAAAGGCCTGATCCACGATACCTCGGCTTCGGGCGCTACCGTTTTTGTGGAGCCGATGGCGGTGGTGGAGGCCAACAACGAGCTGCGTATGCTTTCTGCCAAAGAGGAGCACGAAATTGAAAAGGTGCTGTTTGCCCTTTCGGCCGATGTCAGCTCGGCGGCGGAATCGCTCCGGCTCAACTACGCCAACCTGACCGAGCTTGCCTTTTGCTTTGCCTGCGGCGAGCTTTCGGCGCGAATGAAGGCGGCCGAGCCTGTCCTTTCGTGGGAGGAAATCGACCTGATCCGCGCGCGGCACCCGCTGATCGACCCCAAAAAGGTGGTTCCCATCAATGTCCGGCTGGGCAAGGATTGCGATACCCTCATCATCACCGGCCCGAACACCGGCGGCAAAACGGTCACGCTGAAAACCATCGGGCTTTTAACGCTGATGGCGCAGGCAGGTCTGCACATTCCGGCGGAACCGGATTCCAAGATCCGCATTTTCGACCACGTGCTTGCCGACATCGGCGACGAGCAGAGCATTGAGCAATCGCTTTCCACCTTTTCTTCGCATATGGTCAACATCGTTTCTATCGTGGGGCAGGTGGGTGCGCGTTCGCTCTGCCTGTTTGACGAGCTGGGCGCCGGAACCGACCCCGTAGAGGGCGCGGCGCTGGCGGTTGCCATTATCGAGTCGGTACGCGAAAGCGGCGCGGTTTCGGCTGCGACCACGCACTATACCGAGCTGAAAACCTACGCGCTCAACACGCCGGGCGTTTTGAACGCTTCCTGCGAGTTTGATGTGAAAACGCTCAAACCCACCTATCGGCTCATCATCGGAACGCCGGGAAAATCCAATGCGTTTGCAATTTCGGCAAAGCTGGGACTGCCGCAAAGCATCATCGACCGCGCCGAGGAGGGCCTGAACACCGACCACAAGCAGTTTGAAGAGGTGCTTGGCCGGTTGGAGGAGGCAAGATTGGAGGCCGACCGCAACCGCGCCGAGGCCGAGCGGCTCCGCACCGAGTACGAGCGCAAAAGCAAGGATAGCGAGCGCGCCGTTGCGCAAATGCGGCGGGACGCCGAACGCGAAATTGAACAAATGCGGCGGCAGGCCCAGCAAATGCTGCAAACCGCGCGCGCTTCCAGCGAGTTCGTTTTTGCACAGCTGGAAAAAGCCAAAAAGGCCGAGGCGGCCGGCAAACTGCACGAGGAGCTGGACGAAACGCGCCGCGCCGTGCGCGCCGAATTGCGCAAAAACGAAAACGTTGTGGATCCCGTAGAGGAACGGACGGACGAAACCTACGTTCTGCCGCGGCCGTTGAGAAAAGGAGACCGCGTTAAGCTGGTCAACATCGGCAAAGAGGGATTTGTGGTCGATCTGCCCGACCATACCGGAATGGTTACGGTGCAGGCGGGCATTCTGAAAACCAAAACCAAGCTGGAAAACCTGCGCCTGATTGAGGAAAAGGGAACCGTTGTGCAAAACGGAAGGACAAAACCCGTTTCCGAGTATCGCGCACAGGTCAACCGCGATTTTCACGATGAGATCGACCTGCGCGGAATGCTGGGCGACGAAGGCTGGCAGGCGGTGGATAAGTATTTGGACGAGGCGATCGTCAGCGGCTTTACCAAAGTCCGCCTGATCCACGGTAAGGGGACGGGCGCGCTGAAAAACGCGCTTTGGCAGCGGCTCAAAAAGGATCGCCGCGTGGCCTCGTTCCGCATTGGGCAGTACGGCGAAGGGGACGGCGGCGTGACCGTTGTAGAGCTGAAAACCGATTAAAAGCGAATTTCGGAGCCGTTTTTTTGAAAAAAAACGAAAAAGCCCTTGCAATTTTGATTTTGATATGATAGAATATAGAAGTATTGGAGCCCTTTGATGAAAAAGGGAGTTTGGAGGAACAAAAAATGATGAGTGTATTAACTGCGATCCCCTCGGTGTGGATCTATCTTCTCGGCGGTCTGATCATTGCCCTTGCCATTTTCCTTTCGGTACTGATCTCTATGCAGTCCGGAAAAGAAGAGGGCCTTTCGGGCACCATTGTGGGTAGCTCGGAGTCCTATTTCGGCAAAAACAAAGGCGCCGGCAAAAACGCAATTCTTTCGAAATTGACGATCATCGGCTCCATTCTGTTGGTGCTGGCTTCCGCCACGCTGATGATTTTGGTGAAGATCTCCTTCTGATTTTTACAAAGAGAAAAGTCCCCCGTTCTACGCGAACCGGGGGACTTTTTCTTTTTTAGAATAAAGTTGGATGGCTTTGTTTGAACTGTTTTAACAGTGCTTCCGCCTCGGCAATCAGAGTTGCTTCCTCCTGGGCGTTGTGTACGGTTGCGCCGCAGGCGCAGGCGTGCCCGCCGCCGCCGTAGCGCTCGGCCAGCGCGCGAATTTCCACAAACCGGGAGCGCAAGCGCACGCGAATGCTTCCGTCGTCGCACTCCACAAACACCAGCCAGATCAGGGAGCCTTTGGTACTTTCCATTAAATTGTTCACCTCGCTGGCTTCCTGCATCGTCAGCTTTTTGCGGCGGCGGTAGGAGCGGCTGATGTGCAGCCAGGCCACGCCGCTTTCGGTGTATTGGATCTTGCGGACGATTTGGGCGTGGAATTGCAGAATGCGCGGCTCTTCCAGGTACATATTGGCGTAAAGGAACTGCGTGTCCACCCCTTTTTCCATCATTGCGGCGGCGTAGCGCAGGGTAGAGGGCGCCGTTTCGCGGTAGCGGAAGCGGCCGGAGTCGCTCACTATCCCGGCATAAAGCAGGGTTGCGGCCTTTTGATTGACCGTCAGCTCCTCGGGAAAGGCAAGCGCAAACTCGGCAATCATCTCGCAGGTGGAGGAGCGCCCGGTCTCAACCCAAGAAAGGTCGCCGTAGGGTTCCACGTTTGCGTGATGGTCAATTTTGATCAGCTCTTTGCCCATCGAAAACCGCCGGTTGGAAATGCGGTCGCTGGTCGCGCAGTCCACCGTAACAACGGTCGCGCCGGCGTAATCGGCGTCGGTGGGGCGGTCGCCCTCGCTGCCAAGATAGGCAAGGCTTTCGTAAAAATCCTCGTTGTCGGCAAAAATCCTTTTTTCGGGGAAAGAGACGCGCAGAATTTCGGCAAGACCGAGCGAAGATCCAACGGCGTCCCCGTCCGGCCGGACATGGCGCGAGATGATAATGGTATTTGCCGCGCGCAGGTGGTCCAAAATTTCCCGCATTTTTTCTGTTTGCATAAAAACCCCTCCGATATAAAAATGGGTCGAGCAAAATCCTCAACCCATTTTATCATAAAATGCAAACGATTGCAAGAGCTTTGCCGCCGAAATTTATTCCACGGTAACGCTTTTTGCAAGGTTGCGCGGGCGGTCGATGTCACAGCCCAGCAGGAGCGCCGTTTCGTAGGCGATATACTGAATGGCGGTCAGCGCCGCAAAAACGGTTGCCGCCTCCGAACTGGTGGGAAGTAAAATGACCTCTTCGGCCGGGTCGGGCGGGGTTGGAAGATCGTCCCGCACAATCAGCGTGACCTGCGCGCCGCGGCT
Organism: uncultured Clostridia bacterium; assembly: GCA_946641795.1. GTDB lineage: Bacteria > Bacillota > Clostridia > Oscillospirales > CAG-272 > UMGS1865. The sequence continues at coordinate 11,653 of CAMPBZ010000012.1, read as the reverse complement.
GCGCACCTCGCGAATGTTGCTCTCGGTCTTTTCCAGCAGTGCCTGCTCGGTGCAAATGGCAAGCACCGGCGTTCCCGGCTCGACCAGCGAGATGGTGCCGTGCTTCAATTCGCCGGCGGCGTATGCCTCACAGTGGATATAGGAGATCTCTTTCAGCTTGAGCGCGGCCTCCATAGAAAGCGCGTAGTCCATCCCGCGGCCGATATAAAAGACGTGCTCGTGGTTGATCAGGTTGCGCGCAATTTTATGGTAGCGGTTTTCCAGCGTCAGCATTTGCTCAATGGCGGCGGGAACGTCGCAAAGGAGCGAGCGGGTAATCGCCTTTGCCTGCGCGTCGTCAATCCGCCCGGTCGTATGGGCGATCGCGGCGGCAATCATCCAGAGCACGCTTGCCTGCGTGCAATAGCCTTTGGTGGTTGCAACGGCAATTTCGGGGCCGGCAAAGGTGTAAATGCGGCGGTCGGCCTCGCGGGCAATGGTGGTTTCCACAGCGTTGACAATGGCAAGCGTGGGAATGCCGTTTTCCTTGGCGTAGCGCAAAGCGGCAAGCGTATCGGCCGTTTCTCCGCTTTGGGAAATGACGATGACCAGGCTGCCTTCGGGCAGAATGGGCGGGTGATACCGGAACTCCGAAGCAATGGAAACCGAAGTTGGGACTTTTGCAAGGTCTTCCAACAGCCGCAGTCCCACAAGCCCGGCGTGCATTGCCGAGCCGCAGGCCACGATTTGAATGGATTTGACCGTTTGCCAAAACGCGGGCTCAATCCCGTCGGAGGAGAAATCGGGCAGTCCGTCCGCATTGATCCGTGGGGAAACCGATTTGACCACCGCGCCCGGCTGTTCGTGAATTTCTTTGAGCATAAAGTGCGAGTAACCGCCTTTTTGCGCCGATTCGGGGGTCATTGTCGTCGTTTCCCATTGCGGCGCGATCTTGGTGCCGTCCGAAAGGACGATCCGCCCGCCGCCGGGGGAAAGGCGAACGATCTGGTTTTCTTTCAGCGCGTAATATTCTTTGGTAAAGGGCAGGAGCGCCGTCATATCCGAGGCAATGTAGTAGCCGTCCTTCCCGCGGGCCAGAATGAGCGGACTGCCGCGCCGGACGGCAAAAACCTCGCCCGGGTAGCCTTCAAACAGAATGCCGAAGGCGAATGCGCCCTTCATTTTTTCGCTCGCTTCGCGAATGGAGGCAACCGGGTCGCCCGACTGCGCAAAGCAATCGTTGATGAGCGCGGCGGCAACCTCGGTGTCGGTTTCGGATTGGAAGATCACGCCTTTTTCGGCAAGGGAGGCGCGAAGATCCTTGTAGTTTTCAATAATGCCGTTGTGAACCAGCGTGACCGCGCCCACGCGGTGGGGGTGCGCGTTTTTGTCAGAGGGGCCGCCGTGCGTTGCCCAGCGGGTATGCCCGATGGCGCAATGACTGCCTTCAATTGGCTGGTCGCGCAGTTTTTCTTCCAGCGCGCCGATGCGCCCCTTGCATTTGACGATTTTGGTTTTGGAGTTTTCCTGCGCTGCAATCCCAACCGAGTCGTAGCCGCGGTATTCCAGCACCGAAAGGCCTTTCATCATTTTGGGAATGGCGTTAGCCGTTCCCGTGTAGCCGATAATTCCGCACATAATCTATTTTTCCTTCCTGTTCAATCATTCGTTTTCGCGCTTGACGATGATCTGGGTCGCCGATTTGAAAATATGTCCTTCGGGAATAAACCCGCGCACCGAGGAAAGCGGGTAAACGGTGCTGTGCGCGCCAATCACCGTTCCGGGGTTGAGCACGCTGTTGCACCCAACCTCTACAAAATCGCCCAGCATTGCGCCGCATTTCCGCCGCCCGGTGGCCAGAGCGTCCTCGCCGTAGCGAATGGCAACATTGGTGCGGTCGCTTTTAATGTTGGAGGTCACGGCGCCGGCGCCCATATGCGCCTTGTAGCCCAGGATCGCGTCGCCGATATAGTTGAAATGCGGGACCTGAACGCCGTCAAACAGAATGCAGTTTTTCAGCTCGGTGGAGTTGCCCACCACAACGCCTTCGCCCACAATGGCCGAACCGCGAATAAAGGCGCATTGCCGCACCTGCGCATTCGGCCCGACGATCAGGGGCGCGGCAAGGGAAGCGCTGGGCGCAACGGTGGCGCTTTTGGCAATCCAAATGCCGGGGGCGGGAGTATCGTATTCCTCGGGCGGGAGTTTCTCGCCGGTTTTGTAAATAAAATCCGAAAGTCCGTCCAGCGCCTCCCAGGGGTAGGTAAAAGAGGCGAGATAATCGTAGGCAATGGAATGCTCCGGGTAGCGGTAAAGCGCGGTTACGCGCAGTTGTTCTTCAAAAGATGGCATTGGTCGGTTCTCCTTTCAATCCAGCGCAAGGCCCTCTTTGCGGATCACCGCAAGAATGCCGTCCACAATTTTTTCGCAAATCGCTTCGGTGTCGGCCTCGGCCATTACGCGGATCAGCGGCTCGGTGCCGCTCTCGCGCAGCAGCACGCGCCCGGTGCCGCTCAATCGCTCGGAGGCTTCCTTTACGGCGGCCTGCACGGCGGCGTTGTTCCGCACGGCGGCTTTATCGGCTACGCGAACGTTTTTGAGCACCTGGGGTAGCATTTTGACCGGCTCCGCAAGCTTGGAAAGCGGCAGTTTGGAGGCGATTACCGCTTCCATAATCTTAATGGCGGTCAGAATGCCGTCGCCGGTGGTAGCATACTTGCTCATAATGATATGGCCGGATTGCTCGCCGCCCAGGCAGTTGCCGGTTTCGGCCATATTCTCCCAAACGTAGCGGTCGCCAACCGTGGTTTGCGCGTAGTCGATCCCCGCGGCCGTCAGGGCGCGGTAAAGCCCCATATTGGACATAATGGTAGTCACCACGGTATTGTTGGCCAGTTTGCCGTTCTCCTTCATCCGGGTCGCCAGGATATACAGGATATGGTCGCCGTTTACAACGTTGCCTTTTTCGTCAACGGCAATGCAGCGGTCGGCGTCTCCGTCAAAGGCAAAACCAAGGTCCAGGTTGTTCTCCTGCACGTGGCGGCAGAGCGCGCCGATGTGCGTGGAGCCCGCCCCGCGGTTGATGTTGAAACCGTCGGGAGAGGCGTTGATGAGCGAAACTTTTGCGCCCAGCGCCTCAAAAACGCTTTTGGCGATCATCCAGGCGCTTCCGTTCGCGCAGTCCAGACCTACGCGGTAGGGCTTGAAGGAAAAGCGGGAAAGCGAAATCAGGTAGCCGATATAGCGGTTTCGCCCGGCGGCGTAGTCCACAATCTCGCCCAAATTTTCGCCGGTGGCAAAGGGAAGGTCGGGGGTAGAAACGCCAAGGGCTTCCAGCTTTCCGTCCAGATAGAGTTCAATTTTTTCAATGGTGGCGTCGTCCATTTTTTCGCCGCGGTGGTTGACCAGCTTAATGCCGTTATCCGAGAAGGGATTGTGGCTTGCCGAAATCATAACGCCAAAATCAAAATCGTCGTTTGCCGTGGCAAAGGAAACGCTGGGGGTGGTGGTCACGTGCAGCATATAGGCGTCGGCGCCCGAGGCGGTCAGCCCGGCAACAATGGAATATTCAAACATATAGCTGGAACGGCGGGTGTCCTTGCCGATCACCGCGCGAACGCGGTGGCCGCCCTTTGCGTAGTACCAGCCCAAAAAACGGCCGATTTTATAGGCGTGTTCACTCGTTAAAGTAACGCCTGCCTCGCCGCGAAAGCCGTCGGTCCCAAAGTATTTTCCCATTTTTTCAAAGTCTCCTTTTTTATTATTTGAAATCACACAGTATGACTATTATAACAGAAAAATATCCAAATGTCAATAAAAATATTTGAAATTGGAATAAAAATATTTGAAATTAGACTTTTTATGACAAAATCAAACAAAAAGGGAGAAAATCTTGCAAAAAAGCCGCTTCAAAAAACGGGTTGCAAAAAAGAAGCGACTGTGATATTATAATAGACAGAAAATCAACGCTTGAAACGAGGAAAAAATGGAAACCGAACGATTGACGATCGACGCGCTGCGGGAGACCGACAAAGCCGATTATTTTGAGAATATTTCGCACGATCAAAAGGTGCTTCAAACCTTTATTTGCAATTATGAAGAAAACTTGGAAACTTTTGATTTTTCGCGCAATCTCGCCATACCGGATCTGTTTGCCATCCGGCTGAAAGAAACCGGAAAGCTGATCGGCATCATTCTGATTTGCGAGAAAAAAGAGGACGCCTGCGAGATCGGCTACGGGATCGGTTCGGCGTACTGGAACCGCGGGTACGTGACCGAGGCAACGAAGCGGTTTTTGGAATACTGCTTTTCCGAGCGGGGGTTCAAAACCGTTTACGCTTCCTTTTTTACCGGCAACGAGGCCTCGCGCCGCGTTATGGAAAAATGCGGGATGAAGTACAGCCATTTCCGCGAAAAAGAGCTTACCTACCTGGGCAAAGAACGCGACCTGACCTACTACGTTATTCACCGGGAAGCGCAATAACAACAGAACAGCGGCGGAGCCGATCGGCTCCGCCGCTGTTCTGCTTTTTAAAATAATCACTTCCGGACGTTCAAAACGCCGTCGGTGCAATGAACGGTATAACTCTTCATTCCTTCGTCCCAGGCAATCACCTTGTTGGTTTGGGTATAGGCATTGCCGCTGGTGTCCGGTTTTTTCACCGAGTTCCATTGCGCAACCGTTCCGGAAAATTCAAAATCGGAAAGCGCCGTGCAGGAACCGAACGCACCCTCATCCAGGAAGACGAGCGTATCGGGAATGCTGATGGTGGACATACCGCTGCAACTTTCAAAGGTGGATTTGCCAATGGTTTGAATGGCGGTGGGAAGGGTAATGGAGGTCAGCGCCATGCAACCGTAAAAGGTTTGTTCCAGGGCGATCACGTTATCCGAATGGAAGGTCACGCGGGTGAGCGCCTTGCAACCCTTGAACGCGCCGTTTCCAACGGCGCCAACGCTTTCGGGAATGTCAATTTCTTTCAGTTTGGAGCAATCCTGAAAGGCAAAATCCTTAATTTCGGTCAGCGTTTCGGGCAACTCAATCGTTTGAATGCCGGTGCAACCGTAGAAAGCACCTTCGCCAATGGTGGAGATGGCGCCAAGGGTGACCGACGTCAGCCCGGTGCATTTCTGGAAAGCGCCGTCAAAGTTTTGCAGGCTATCCGGCAGGGTAATGCTTTCCAGAGCGGTGCAATCGCGGAAGGCGTAAATGCCAATAGTGGTAATCCCTGCGGGAAACTGCACGCCGGTCAGCTTTTCGCAGCCGTCAAAAGCGTAGTTGCCAATCGTGGTCAAGCCGGCCGGGAAACTAACGGTCTTCAAAATGGAGCAACCGCGGAAAGCGAAGTTTTCAATGGTGGTAATGGTGGAGGGGAGCACGACCTCTGTAAGGTTGGTGCGACCCTGGAACGCCATCCGCTGAATGGTGGTAACCGTTACGCCGGCATCGTTTACCGAAGGGATCTCCTTTGCGTCCGCGGCGGTAAAGAGCTTGCCGGGAGCAATCGAGCAGGCAACCACATTGCCGTTAGCGTCCGTAATATCGGTAAAAATCCATTTGGTGGCTTCCGTAACCGTGTTGCCGGAACAGGAAGCAAACAGACCGACGACCGAAACGCAAAGGGTCAAGGCGACCAAAAGCGCAAGTATTTTTTTCATATTTTATCAGACCATACCTTTCCGAAAAATAGGAGATACCATAATCCTCCATCATAGATAATGCTATTTTATCATAATCCAAGCGATTTGTCAAGCCTTTCCCCAAAAACTTCCCGCCGGCACAAAAAGGAGCGCCCCGTGCGGGGCGCTCCCAAGTTGCAATCTTTGTTTCAGTACAATTTGTATTTCAGCCTTAAATTATCAGCGATCATCGCGATAAATTCGCTATTCGTCGGTTTTCCTCGCCCCTGCTGAATGGTGTAGCCGAAATAGGAGTTGAGGGTATCCACGTCGCCGCGATCCCAGGCCACCTCAATGGCGTGGCGAATGGCGCGCTCCACCCGGCTGGTGGTAGTGGAATACTTTTTGGCCACGCTGGGGTAGAGGACTTTCGTTACCGAATTGATAATATCGTTGTCCTGCACGGTGAGCAGAATGGCCGTGCGCAAATACTGGTAACCTTTGATGTGCGCCGGCACGCCGATTTGATGGATGATCTGCGTGACCTGCGATTCAATATCCGGCGATTGCTCGGTTGCGCTCGCCGCCTTTGCAAGGTCGCTCTGCCGCCCGGCAAGCAGACTTTCAATGTGGTTGCAAAGGCTGGTCATATTGACCGGCTTGGGCAGGCAGAGGTCGGCGCCCGCCTCGCTTGCTTGAACGAACAGGCTTTGGTTGGTCACCGACGAAACCACAATGAAAATCGGCGTTTCGGCGTCCTTTTTGTTGGCGCGGCAGGCGCGCAAAAGGCCAATGCCGTCCAGCTTGGAGAGCCAAACGTCCAAAAGGACGACCGCGGGGCGCACGCGCTCGATTTTTGCAAGCGCTTCCTCGCCGTTGGCGGCCTCCTCTACGCTGCGGTAGCCGGCGCGCAGCAAACTTTCGCGCAGTTGCGCGCGGGTGGCCGGGCTTTCATCTGCAATCAGAATGCGGGTGGTATATTCCATAGTAAAATCCTCCGTCAAAAATTTTCTTATTTTTCCTTGACAGGAATATTTTACCATATTTTGGAAAATTTTGCAAGCCCTATTTTGGCGAAATAATGACCAAAATTTGGGCTTGAAAAATGGTAATTTTTTACAATTTTGGTAATAAAATGGTTATTTTTGAGAATGTTTGCAGGGGTCGTAGAAAAATCCTGTCAAATCCATTTCCCAACGGCCGTCGGAATTTCGGGAAAAACCGATGGCTTTGACGAGCGTTTCGTTCGGGCAATCGGCGTCAAAAAACGCGCGGTGAACGCCGCAAAGGTCAATAAAATTCAAAACGCCGCGCCCCAGAATGAAAAAGGTTTCAAACTCGTATTTTTCGGGTGCCCAGGCAAAATCCACAATCTTTCCGCCCTCGGCGTTCATGGTAAACTGGCAAATGCCTTTCAGGTCGCCGTCGCGCACGGCGCTGTACGCCATGGTTTCGGGGCGGTAGGGAACGCCGCAAACGCCGCAAATGCGCTCCTGTTCTTCCTTTTTTTGAATGGATAAAACTTCCAGCATAATCTATTGTTTTCCTTTTAATAAATATTGTACTTCCTCGGCTGTTAAAAAGCGCCATTTTCCGGCGGGCAGGGAACCCAGACGTACCTTTCCCACCGCCACGCGCGAAAGCCGCGCAATTTTCAGCCCGACTGTCTCGCACATCCGGCGGATCTGCCGGTTGCGCCCCTCCCAAAGCGTCATTTCCAGCTTGTCCGGCGCAAGGGGACGAACGCCCACCGGCAAAAGCGGGTAGCCGTCCAGCTCCATCGGGGCGGAAAGCGCTTGGATCTGTTCTTCGGTCAGCGGCGCGCGGAAGGTGACTTCGTAAACTTTGGGAATTTCGTGGCGCGGGTGGGTCAGCCGGTTGGCAAAATCGCCGTCGTCGGTCAGAAACAGCAGGCCGTCGGAGTCCATATCCAGCCGCCCGACCGGGTAGAGCCGCACGCCTTCCAGCCGGACGAGGTCGGTGACCGCCGTTCGCCCTTTTTCGTCCTTTGCCGTGCAAACGATCCCGCGTGGCTTGTTGAGCAGGACATAGTGCTTTTGCGCGCTTTGCGGCAACACCTGCCGGCCTTCAAAGCAAACAAGGTCGGCCTCGGGGTCAATCTTTTGGCCGATTTCGGCAAGCGCGCCGTTGACGGTGACAAGCCCTTCCGAAATCGCTGCCTCGGCGGCGCGCCGCGAGCAAACGCCGCAGTCGGCAAGGTATTTTTGAATGCGGATCGTTTCCATCCCGCGCCTCCTTTATTGAATAGAGAATAATTTTTTCCAGAAAGACAAAAACCGGTTTTGCCGCTTCGGCTTTTCCACCGGGGCGGTTGTAACCAGCGGCGTTTGAGCAATCTCTTTGCCGTCGGCATACCAGACCGCGCGCCCGACCGATTTTCCTTCGGGAACGCCCGCGTACAAAAAGCGGGGCAGCTCAATCACCCGCGTGATCTCCCCGTGTACGGCCGGCAGAATGATGGTTGCCGCCGCGGGATTGGAAATCGCCACCGCATCGGCAACGCCGCCAACCACCGGGAGTGAAAGCGAAAGCTCGCCCGATCCCGCCAAAGAGAGCGCCGCGAGCGCCGCAAAGCCGGCGTCCAGCATTGCGCGGTGGTCGGCCCAATCGGAGGGGGCGTCCAGCGTAACGGCAATGAGCGAAAGGTCATTCCGCGCGGCGGCCGACACCAGACAGCGCCCGGTGCGTTTGGTAAACCCGGTTTTTACGCCGAATGTGCCCTCGTACAGCCGCAGGAGTTTGTTGTGGTTGACCAGTAACCGCACGCCTTCCTCGCCGTTGTGGGGAATGGTCTTTTTGCGGGTCGCGGTCATTTGGCGGATCAGCGGGTTTGCCAGCGCGGCGCGGGCAATGACGGCAAGCTCGCGCGCGGTGGTGTAATGTTCGGGATCATCCAGCCCGTGGGGGTTGACAAAATGGGTATTTTCCAGCCCCAGTTCTTCGGCCTTTTGGTTCATCAAGGCGGCAAATTCTTCCACGCCGCCGGCAACGCCGAAGGCAATGGCAACCGCCGCGTCGTTTGCCGAGCGGAGCAGGAGCGCCCAAAGCAGATCTTCCAGCGTCAGCTCCTCGCCCGCAAACAGATAGATCGAAGAGCCCTCGGTGCCAACGGCTTCCTGCGGGGTTGCAATCAGCAAATCGGGAGCGGCGTGTTCCAGGGCGACCAGCGCCGTCATAATTTTGGTGGTGCTTGCCATCGGCAGGCGGGCGTCGGCGTTTTTGGCAAACAGAACGGTTCCGCTCGTTTCTTCCATCAACAGGGCGGCGCGCGCCGAAACGTCAACGCTTACGCGAACGTCGGCAATTTGGTTTTCCGGCGGCGTTTCCGCCGCCGCGGCAACCGAAAAAAGAACGCCGGGGCAGGCGAAAAGAAAAACTGCCGACAGCGCGAGCGCGAAAAAACAAATCAGCCCGTGTTTCATAACCGACCTCCGGAAAAATGCAATTCATTTCAAATATATTTTCCGGAGGGTCGGTTTATGCGGGAAAGGGCGGCTTATTCCGCGTCGGTTTCCTCGGGCGTTTCGGGCTGTTTTTTGGCAAACAGATCCTTGAATTTGCCGATCAGCTCGGGGGTGCGGTTGATAAAATCGGCCACCTGCTCAATGGGGGTGGAAGGCTCCGGCTTCATTGGCAGAATTTCCACTCTGCCGTCCGGGTAGGCGGTCAAAAAGCCAACCGGGAAAATGGTAACGCCGGTTCCGCCGCCACCGCCAAAGTTCTTTTTGCCGGTATCTTTCTCCTTTGCGGGCAGGTCAAGCCCGCCGGTGGCAAAGCCCATAAGTACCTTGGAAACGGGAATGACGGTCACGCCGTTATCCAGCTTGATTGGCTGGCCGATAACGGTATCGGCGCCCATAATGGTACGCACCTGTTCCAGCGCGTTCGCAATCATATCCTTCATCGTATTTTCGTTTTCCATTGCAATTAGTTCCTTTCTGTATCGGGCGGCTGTTCGGCCGCTTTTAATATGCGTTTCTTTGCACGCAGTTTTGCGCGACGTTTTTCAACCTGATAGGTGTGCAACATTTTCAGCGCGATGCCCACGGCGCGGAAGCCGACGATACGCAACCGGAGATCCAGCTCAAACGACGGCTGGTCGGAAAGATAATCGGGCTCCACCGTCATATCGCCCTCGCGGCGGCGGATTTCGTTGAAGTGATCCTGCGTCCATTGCAAAAGATAGGCAACGGTTTGCAGGATAACGCCGTAAAGAATGGCCGTAGAGGCGGCGTCGCCGGTTGCAACGCGCAGGTGCATTTTGCGGAACTCCACCCGCACCTTGCCTTTGGTAAGGGAATAGGCGCGTTTGAGGATCGCCAAAATCATATCCAGATTTTCTTTCAAGTTCGGCTTTGGCTCGGCGCCTGTCTTTTTTGCCTGCGCCTGCTCTTTTTTTGCCTGCTGTTTTCGCTTGCGCGCGGCCTCTTTCTCGGCGCGTCTGCGGCGCTTTTCCTCGGCTTTCAGGAGCTTTTTCGGGTTTGCTCCCGCAACGTCCTGCAAGGGCTTTTCGGCGCTTTTACGCGGATAGACCGTTTTGGAAAACCCGAAAACGGAAATGCGAACGGTCAGCTCGCCCTCGTAGGTCACGCGGGCGCTGACGGCGCCGAAACAAATCAGCAAAATCAGCAACAGCAAGATGCCGCCGAGAACCGAAAGGGCTATCAGCCATCCGTTCATATCGGAACATCACCTTTCTGTTTTTGGTTCGGGTAGGTTATTCGGGGTCGGCGTTTTCGGCGCCGGTTTCAAAAATGACGTCGGTTTCTTCGGGATCAACCGGCTCTTCATAATCGCCGGCGGGTTGCTGCTCCGCGTCGGTTTCGTCCAGCTCCTTGTTCATATCCAGCTGGACGGCCTGCGCGGCGGCGCTGAGTGCCTCGGTTGCCGGCAGTTCTTCCAGCGCGTTCAGACCGAACACGCGCAAAAACTTATCGGTGGTAACGTAAAGCATCGGGCGGCCGGGAGCGTCCAGACGACCGGCGGCCTCGATCAGCCCTTTATCCAACAGGGAGTTGACGGCATAGGAGCTGTCCACACCGCGCACCATATCAATGAACGAGCGGGTGACCGGCTGGTTGTAGGCAACCACCGCAAGCACCTCCATAGAGGAAGCCGAAAGGTTGCCGCCGCGGCGAATGCCCAGCGCCTCGCGCACGTAGGGGGCGTACTGCTCCCGGGTGGCAAACTGGCAGGAGGCGGGGTAGATCAAAAGCTGAATGCCGTGGGCGCGGTTTTCCTCGGCAAATTTCTTTTCAATATTGCGCACGAAGGCCTTGACGTCCTTGACGGTGATTTGCAAAACCTCGGCAAGTTTATCAAACCGCACGGGATAGCCGGCGGCGTAGAGGATGGCCTCAATCGCCTCCTCGGTTTCTTTTGCGGTTTTGAGTGGTTCCAGGACCGGTTGCTGTTTCTTCTCTTCCATTCTGTTTGACCTTCTTCATTATTTCTTTTCGGGTTCGTCGGGGAGCTTTCCGGCCTGCTTTGCCATATGCGAAACGATCTCGTTCATATCCAGCCCGAGGTCGTCAAGCAGGTCTTCATCCCGGTCGGAGAGCTGATCGTCCAAAAGCTCGGCAATGCGTTCCTCGGCTTCCAGGTCGCTGTCGTCCGGGGGCAGGGGAGCGGCTCCGCCTTTTCCGGCGGCGCGGCGGGCGCGTTCCTCTTCGCGCTCCTTTTTGCGCTCGGCAAGTTTTTGCTCGCGCAGAATGCGGCGCTGTTCGCGGTGCATTTCGGCCTTGGAGGAAAGCGGGATCGGCTCGGAGGGATCAATTTTGATCTTCTTCGCGCCGGCCTCTTTTTCGGGGTCGTCGTTGATGACGAAAACGGTGTCCACCCCGTGAACAGAGTCGTCGGCAAACTCCTCTTCCTGCATTTTGATCCGGCGCACCTTCATCAGTTCCAGAATGCCCAAAAAGATGGCAATCAGGTCGGGCAGGCTCGTCGCGTCGGGGAGCAGTTCGCGCATAGAGGTTGGCTCTTTCTTTTTTTTGGACTCCCTCCGGGGCAAAATGCCTACCATTTTAATATC
>CAMPBZ010000011.1 GCA_946641795.1 uncultured Clostridia bacterium | reverse complement strand
GCTTTTCCAAGCCTTGCGCCACCATTTCCACGGCGTAGCCTTTGGCAATGGCACCAACATCCAGCTTCATTTTCGGGTCGGTCAAGGTCACCGTGCAAGCCTCCTCGTCAATGACGAGGTTCGCAATATCGGTGTGCTCGGCGGCGGCGGTCAACGCCTCCATCGGGGGCAGTTCGGCGGCCGTGGGGTCGTCAATGCCTTCGGTGCGGTACTCGTGCCAAATGGAAAGCACGCTTCCCATAGCAATATTCATTTTTCCGCCGGTCAGCGCATAAAGCTCTTTGGCGTAAAGGAGCAGGTCAATGATGCGCCGGTCAACGGGAACGGTGCGGTGAACGCCGTCTTTCAGGTCGTTGATGGTGCGCAGGTTTTCCAGCCCCTCGTAGCGGTTGTAAATGGTGTAAAGGCGGTGGTATTCTTTCAGCTCGGCAAAAACGCTTTTTGCAATTTCGTCAAACGCTTCCCGGCTTTCGGCGTAGCCGGTAATGGTGGAAACGGTATCAAAATAGTCGAAGCTGTAATCGGAGTATTTTTGAAGCGCGGGCGTTTTTTTGCAAGCGGGAAGCAGAAGGGAAGAACAAAGCATCAACCCCGCCGCCAAAACGATCAAAATTCTTTTTTTCATTGATCCTTCCTTATAGCAAAAATGGGAGGCAATGCCTCCCATTTTTATTTGTTTTGCAAAATTATTTTGCAGGGGCAATCTTTGCGGCGGCGGCTGCAAAACCGGAAGCGGTAATGGTGCATCCCGCGGTCTGAACGGCTTCAACACCCTTTCCGTCCGTGCCGACAAGCGCTACGATTTCAGCGGCGGTCTTGCCAATGCACTGGGTTTCAAATGCGTCGGCCTGGGCAAACCATTCGGTCTTTCCGGCACCGCTCATACCGTAGGCGTTGCCCTTCTGGCGTTTGGTGAGCACTTCGGTAGCCGTAAAGGTGGAAGCGCCGTTAGCGTCAAAGGTGAATTTGACCTGTGTGCAGTCGGTATCAACGGCAACAACCTTTCCGTTTGCGTCAACGGCGGCGCCGAAAATAGTGGTGTCAAACTCAATCGTGCCGTCTTTTGCAGCAATTTCCTCTTCCTCGTTTGCGGCAATTGCGTTAACTTGCTTCTCCTGCTCGGTCGCCAACCCCAGTTTCAGGGTAGAAGCGGCGGTCGCGTTGGAGTCGGCAAGATTTGCGAACGCTTTTTCAATGGCTTTTACAAAGTCGGAAACGGTAATGGTGCAGCCGGCGGTGGTAACGGCTGCAACGCCCTTGCCGCCTTCGGCAACCAGCGCTTTGATCTCGGCAAGGGTTTTGCCGGCAACAACGCCTTCAAACGCGGCGATCTGTTCAAACCATTCTTTCTTGCCGATTGCGCTCATACCGTAATCGTTGCCTTTTTCCAGTTTGGTGCGGAAATCGGTGGTGGCGTTTGCTTCGCCGTCAACGGTCCAGGAACCTTTGATTTGCGCGGAGTCGATCTTGCAGGCAACAACCTTGCCGTCGGCGTCAACGGTGATCACAGCAACGGTGGAGTCCACCTCGCAGGAGCCGTTTTTGTCGTCAGTGGCGTCGGAAGCTTTTGCGGAAACTTCAACGCCCATACCGAATTTCAGGGTTTTGGGGGTTTCGGGGGTGGTGTTTCCTTTGCAGGCGACGAGCGCCAGAACGGAAACGACCATAAGAACCGCGAGAACAATGCTGAGTAACTTTTTCATGTTTTTTCTCCTTTAAAAATATATTTTGGATTTTGCAATCTTGATTATACCATGATTTGGAAGTTTTGTCAATGAATTGACAAAAAAATGTCAATATCTCTCGTTAGACATTTTCGGCTTTTGTCTAACTCCATTTGACTCGTTTTACGGCCAACCCGCCGCACAGGCCGATAAAAATGCCAGCAACCGTGCCGGTGACCGCCAGAATGATCATATAATAGCCAAGCTTGGCCGTTCGCAAAACAAACATTGCCAAAAGGATTTGCCCAACGTTGTGCAGCACGCCGCCCGCAACGCTGACGCCGATGATGGAAAAGAAATCCAGCCGGCGCAAAATTGCCATAGCGGCAAGGCTCAAAGCACCGCCCGCCAGGCTGTAAGCAAAGGTCATCGGGTTGCCGAACAACAGCGCCACCGCCACCATACGCACCAGCGATACCGCGGCGGCCTCCTTGACCCCCATGCGGTAAAGCACGAAGATGATGACGATGTTGGGCAGCCCCAGCTTGATGCCGGGAACCGCCGAGAACAGCGGGGGGAGCAGAACTTCTACCCAGGCAAGCACCATAGCAATGGCGGTAAACAGCCCCAAAAGGGCCAGTTTTTGCGTTCGCTTTTTCATACCGCCCTCCCTACGTTACCGCGTCGGGGATCGGCTTTTCGCCCTCGCCGCCGACAAGCTTAACGGTAATGACCACCTTATGCGGTAGGCAGACGATGCTTTCCCCCTCGCGGGAGATCGGGTTGTGCCGGGTGCAGTCGCCACCGGGGCAGGTGGCGCTTTCCACAAACGCCTTTCCGTCCTTGATGACCAGCAGGTTCAGCTCTGTTCCGCCCTCGCCGGTGCGAATTTCCACCGTTTGATCCTTTGCAAGGGAATAGGTGCCGTACAAATTGCCGTTCACCTCTACGATCACGCTGTCGCCCTCGCCGCGGAGCAGCCAGAAAGCAAGCCCCGCGAGCACAAGAACGACCACCAGCGCCGCAATGAGAATGAGATCGTTGCGGAGCTTGTGCTTTTTCGTTTCGGGTTTCGGCGTTTCTTTCGTTTGATCCATAGAAATTACTTGTTTACGTCCTTAATGATCTCGCGCGGGTCAACCCCTTCGGGAATATCCGGGAAGATCACGCGTTTCATACAGCCGGTGGGGCAGGCCTGGGCGCACGCACCGCAGCCAACGCACTTGGAATAGTCGATTTGCGCAAGGTTGCCGTCCACGGTCACAGCGCCGTTGGGGCAGACTTTTTCGCATTTCTTACAGCCAATGCAGGCGTTTTTGCAGTTTTTGCGCGCGTCGGCACCTTTTTCCCGGTTGCTGCACATCACCACGTCGGTGGTTTCCTGCGGGATCATCGAAATCAAATGCTTGGGGCAAATGGTCTGGCAGAGGCCGCAGCCAAGGCAGCGCTCGGTGTCAATATGCGCAATGCCGTCTTTCAGGCAGATGGCACCGGCAGGGCAGGCCGCGGCGCAGTCGCCCAGGCCCAGGCACCCGAACCGGCAGGCGTTGGGGCCGGCGTACAGCATTGCGGCGGCTTTGCAGGTGGGAATGCCGGTGTAGTCGGCTTTTCTTGTGGTGGCTTCGCAGTTGCCGTTGCAATGCACAAAGGCAACCACGTCCTCCGGCGTTTCCACCTCAATGCCAAGCACCTCGCCCAGCTCGCGTGCGGTGGTTTCGGCGCCGGGGCCGCAAAGGTTGGGCTTTGCCGAGCCTTCGGCAACGGCGGCGGCGTAATCGTCGCACCCCTTATAACCGCAGGCGCCGCAGTTTACGCCCGGCAGGCAGGCGCGCACCGCTTTCAGTTTTTGATTTTCCTTGGCGGCAAAAAAGTGGGAAACCAGAGCCAGCAGAATGCCCAAAATCAGGGCAACGCCGCCAACAACGCCAAAGGCGATGAGAATTTCTTTTACCATTGTATTCTCCCCTCCTTTAAGCAAACAGCTTTTCTACAATTCCCGCAAAGCCCATAAAGGCCAGCGAGAGGAAGGAGGCGGCAATCAGCGTAGCGCCAAGCCCGCGGAAGGGCTTGGGAATGTTGCTTTCCTCAATGCGCGAGCGGAGGCCGGAGAACAGCACCATTGCCAACAGGAACCCAAGGCCAACGCCCAGCGAGCTGACCATGGATTGCAGGAAGTTGTAGCCGTCGTTGATGTTGTTAATGGCAACGCCCAGCACGGCGCAGTTGGTGGTAATGAGCGGCAGGTAAACGCCCAGCCCCTTGTGGAGCGCGGGAATAAAGCGTTTGAGCAGCAGTTCCAGCAGCTGCACCAGCGAGGCAATGACCAAAATAAACACAATGGTTTGCATATAGCCAAGACCCACTTTGTCAAGCAGAAAATACTGAATGGGCCAGGTCACCGCCGTTGCCAACAGCATAACCGCCGTTACGGCAATGCCCATACCGGTTGCCTGATCCAGCTTTTTGGAAACGCCCAGGAAGGGGCAAATGCCAAGGAAGCGGGAAAGCACGTAGTTGTTGACCAATACCGAGGAGAGCAGAATGACAAGCAAAGATTTGAAAGCGTCCATTATTGTGCTCCTCCTTCCTCGCTATTGGCGGCAGGTGTTTCGGCAACCGTTTCGGCGGGCGCCTCGCAAGTGCCGGTCTGGCAGTTTGCCGCGTTGGGGCAACCCGCGCAGGAAAAGCTCTTTTTCAAAGGCGCTTTGCCGCGGGTGATAACGTAAACCAGCGCGATCAGACAGCCGTAAACCAGCAGACCGCCCGGCGCTTTGACCAAAAATTCAATTTTGTAGTTTTGCAGAAACCCGATTTCAATTCCGGCAAACGAGGCATTGCCAAGCACCTCGCGAATGGTGGCCATCACCACCAGCGCCAGCGTAAAGCCCAGACCCATACCAATTCCGTCCAGCGCCGATTTGCCAACGTTGTTTTTGCCGGCAAACATTTCGGCGCGACCCAGAATGATGCAGTTTACGGTAATGAGCGGCAGGTAAACGCCCAGCATTTCATAAAGGCCGGGCAGGAAGGCCTGCACGATCATTTGCACAATGGTAACAAAGCCCGCGATCACCACGATATAGCAGGGAATGCGAACGTTATCGGGAATGACTTTGCGGAGCAGGGAAATGAGAATGTTGGAGCAAACCAGCACGGCAAGCGCCGCAATGCCCATACCGAACGCGCCGGTCACATTGGTGGTGGTTGCCAGCGTGGGGCAGGTGCCGAGGATGAGAACGAATACGGGGTTCTCTTTGAGCAGTCCTTTCAGAAGGACGGATAAACTGCCGTTCTTTTTCATTCTTCCGCTCCTCCTTTCAGAATTTTCACCGCTTTAAAGGCGTTTTCAATGGCTTTGAGGTAACCGTTGGTGGTGTAAGTCGCGCCCGAGATCGCGTCGATCTCGCGGTAGTTTTCTTCGGTTTTGCCGTCAAACTGACCATAAAATTCTTCTTTCGCGCAAGCGGCACCGTAATTTTCCGATTCCGCCTGATAAACGGTCAGAGTATCAATGATTTTGCCTTCGGGCGTGATCGAAACGCGAACCAGAATGTACTCGCCCGAAGAGTGAATATACTCTTCGGTGTTCATAATGCCGAACCCGGCGCCTTCCACTTCCAGAATATAGTTTCCGGTGGTCGTTTTGCTTGCGCTTTTCAAACGCTTGGGCAGACCTTCATAGGCGGTAAGATCGATCTTTTCCACTTCCGAAGCCGCAAGAACGGCTTGCGCGGCGGCAACGGTTTCGTTTTCGCTCGTTGCGCCGGTGGGAACGCCGATGAACTCTTCGCCCATCACATAAACGCTTCCGGCGCCGTTGTCGGCGGTGTAAACCGCGTCAATGCCCTCGATCACTTCTACGATAAACAGCCGTGTAAACTGACCTTCGCCGGCAGGAAGCGCCTGGGTCAGGTTGTCGGCAAGAATTTCTTCGGGGGTGCGAATGTCCACCGAGCCGCCGCCCAGAATGATTGCCGCGTTGAGCGCGTCTTTCACGGCGTTTTTGTAGGCCGCGGTGGTCATTGTGGTACCCGAAACGGTATCTACGGCAAGCACGTCGTCAATCGTTTTGCCGGCGAGCTTTTCACCGTACGTTTTTTCTTCTCCCTTCGTTTCCTCGGAGCTGATGCACTTTGCACCGCTCACCGTGCCGTCGGCATTCACACCGCACATAATCACAAAGTGGGGAGCGTAGCCGGCGGTTTCCAGCTTGAAGACGTAGCCGCCGTTTGCCGCTTTGTAAACTTCGGTAATCGTTTTGGGAAGCGTGTAGGAGCCGGTGTCCATTTTTTCAAAACCGGTGCCGTTCGGCATTACTTCCAGCAGAGCGGCGTCTGCGGCGGCGTCCTGGTTCTTTTTGATAATGGGCGCGGTAAAATAGTTGGTCAGGGCAAGCAGAATGGCCATCACGGCGCAAATGCTGACCAGGGCAAGCGTACTGAAAATTGATTTTTTCATTGCTTTTTCCCTCCCGTTCCGAAAACTTTATGCTTTGTCCAGGAGTTGATGTAGGGGGTGAGAATGTTCATAAACAGAATGGCGAAAGAAACGCCCTCCGGGTAGGTGCCGAAGTAGCGGATCATAAAGGTGATCAGGCCGGCGCCCACACCGAAAATGATCTTGCCCCAGGCCGTTACCGGGCTGGTCACGTAGTCGGTGGCCATAAAGATGGCGCCGATGAACAGACCGCCCGAAAGGATCATCGAAAGCGCGGCGACCGCGTTGAACCCTTCCATAAAGAAGGAGCAAACAAACACGGTGCCGATGAAAGCGACCGGGATCTGCCAGGTGATCACGCGGCGGACGATGAGGTAAATGCCGCCCAGGAGCAGCGCCGCGGCACAGGTTTCACCAATCGCGCCGCCGGTGGTTCCCAAAAAGAGATCCAGGAGCGTGTAGGGGCTTTGCCCGGTTCCCAATGCCAGCGGCGTTGCGCCGGCAACGGTATCCACAAGGGTCGGGAAGGCCGAAACGGTCATCGAGCCGAAGGCCACCAGCATAAACACGCGGGCGGTGATGGCGGGGTTGACCGGGTTGTTGCCCAGGCCGCCGAACAGGCCTTTGACCACCACCATTGCAAACAGCGCGCCGATGACGCATTGCCAAATGGGAATGTTTGCCGGCAGGTTCATGCCAAGGAGCAGGCCGGTAACGATCGCGCTGAAATCGCCGATCGTTTGTTCTTTTTTTACAATCAGGTTAAACAGCGCCTCAAACGCCACGCAGGAGGCGATCGTTACCGCCAGCACCAACAGGGCGCGCCAGCCGAAAATGACCACACCGGCAATTGCCGCGGGGCAAAGGGCAATGATCACGTCCAGCATAATGCGCTGGGTGCTTCTGCCGCTGTGAATGTGCGGGGAGGAGGCAAGCGTAAATTGCTTTTCCATTATTTCTTACCCTCCTTTGTCATTTCTTCTTTCAAAAAGACCTTTGCCAGGCGGTTGGTTTGCACCAGGGGGCGGTTTGCCGGGCAGATGAAACTGCAACAGCCGCATTCCATACAGGACATCAGTTCCAGCTTTTTCAGCGCGGCGGCGTCCTTCTTTTGGTAAGCGCGCGCAATTTCGGCGGGGTTAATGCCAAAGGGACAGGTGTTGGTGCAGGAGCCGCAACGAATGCAGTTGGTGGTTTTGGGCGTTCTGATCTCCTGCTCGGTGAGCGCCAGAATTGCGTTGGTATTTTTCAGAATGGGTGCTGAAAGATCGGGAACGGTAATGCCCATCATCGGGCCTCCGTAAACCACCTTTGCCGGCTCGGTAACAAAACCGCCGCAAGCCGCAAATACCTCGGCCATCGGCGTTCCGATGGGGACGAGCAGGTTTTTGGGCTCCTTTACCGCGCCGCCGGCAACCGTCACGCATTTTTCCACCAGCGGCATTCCGGTTTGCAGGTAGGCGCCAATGGCGGCAAGTGTGGTGCAGTTGACCACAATGCAGCCGGCGTCAAGGGGCAGTTTTCCGGCGGGAACCACCCGGCCGGTGGTGTGGTAGATCAGCACTTTTTCGCCGCCCTGCGGGTAAACCGGGGGAAGCACCTTGACCGTCGCTATGCAGTCGTTGCCGACTTCGGCCGCCAGTTCTTTCATTTTTTCAATGGCCTTTTTCTTGTTGTTCTCAATGCCGATGATGATGCGCTTGATGCCCAGCCATTGTTTCATTGCTTCCAGCGCGACCTTCATATCGCCGCCGCGGTTTTCCATCGTCAGCGTGTCGCTGGTCACATAGGGCTCGCACTCGGCGCCGTTGATGATGAGGTAGTCGATCTTTGCCGGGTCGGCGTTCAGCTTGAAGTGGGTGGGGAACCCCGCGCCGCCCAAACCGACGATGCCAGAATTTTTAACCGCCTCAATAAAGGTCTCGCGCGAATTGACCACCGGGGGCGCAATGTTTTCGTCGGGCGTCATTTCGCCGTCGGCTTCAATCACAACGGCGGGAACAGTGCGCCCGTCGGAGAGGAGAAAGTCGGTAATTTTTGTCACTTTGCCGGATACCGAGGAATGGATCGGCGCCGAAACCGCTCCGCCCGCCTCGGCAATCAGGGTGCCGACTTTCACAAGGTCACCAACGGCTACAACCGCTTTTGCAGGCGCGCCGATGTGCATAGAGAGGGGAATGGTTACGGCTTTCGGCGTTTCCAAAAGTTCGGCAGGAAATCCGGCAGTGTATTTCCTGTGGGGTACGTGGACCCCGTGAAGAGAAAATGCCATAAATCTCTGTTTCCTTTCTGAAAATTTGATTTGCCGCAAAAACGCGGCCCAAAAATATACATTTTGATTATACATTCTTCCTACCGTTTTGTCAATAGATTTAGCTGATTTGGGAGAATATTTACAGACAATGGCTCAAAAACGGCAAAAAAACAAAGCGCGGCAAGCGCCGCGCCCGTTTGATCGGATCAAATGTTCATTTCTTTCCGGTTCCGAAAGGATTGTAGTGAAAGGCCGATTGCATAGCCCACTCCCCATTCAGAACGGCTTTTACCAACCGTTCCTTTTCATAGACCAGTTTGAGGGAGAAGAAGGGGACGTTCTGTTCTAGAAGCGCCAGAAAGATCCTGTCGCCCTCCCACATCGGGAGCTTTGCAAATTCCTTTTTGTTCATCCATTGCAAATCGCCCTCATCGCAAACCTTCTCGGTTCCGGTCCAGCCGTCGGCGGTGAACAGATGCATATATTCGGAGTACCCGTCTGCAACAAAGGTGACGATCCCGCGGTAGCGGTAGGAGTTCACGGTCAGGCCGGTCTCCTCCCAAACCTCGCGTTTCATACAGTCTTCGGGGCTTTCGCCTTCTTCGAAATGCCCGCCAACGCCCATCCATTTATCGTGGTTCAGGTCGTTTTCCTTTTTGGTGCGGTGCAAGAGCAAATATTCCTCGCCGCGTTCCAGGTAGCAAAGGGTTGTGTTCTCCATACTTGCCATAATGTGATCCCCTTTTCGTTTATTCTTTTACAGCCCAAAAATTCAAATCCCACGCCGGAATGCCGGCCGCCCGCCGCAAATAGAAGCGGTTGTAGGCGGGAAAGCTTTTTTGCACCAGCAGCGGCAGGGCAAAAAAGTCGTCCACGCGGTGGTAAACCGATACCATCAGTTTGGGAAAGTCGCGCAGGATCGTTTTTTGCGAGCCTTCCAGCGCCTCGCGCTCCGAGCCTTCCACGTCGTATTTGATGAAATCCACCGGCGTTTGCCCCACCAGCGCGTCCGGGGGGAGCGCGCGCACCGGGCGAACTTTTGCCGGGCGGTTTTCCAGCGCCGCCGAGCGGTTGGAAAGCGCGCCGGCGTTGCGGTTGCCGCTTTCGTCAAACAGCACTTCGCCCTCGGTGTTCCAGGCCGCCGCCTGTACGGGCAGAACGCGGAAGCGCTCCTCGGCCGCGGCGTAGGCTTCCAGCTTTCGGAAACTGTGCGGGTCGGGCTCCATTGCAAACACGGTTTGCAGGTTTGGCGCAAGTTGCGCAAGCGTGCGGATGGTGTCGCCGGTATAGGCGCCCAGGTCGGCATAGGTGCGGATCGTTTCGGGGCGCAGGATGTTTTTTGCAACCTCTTCGGGGTCGCTGACCGCTTCCAAAAGATAACTTACTTCGCCCGTCCACTTGTAGGCAAGCACCAGGTCAAAAATTTGTTTGGAGGCTTCGTCCGAAAGCAGTTCCCGCGCGGCCGAAATTTCGGCGCGGTGCTCGTTTGCAAATGCGCGGGTGAACAGTCCTTCGCCAAAGGCGGGAACGTCGGGAGCCAGGAGAATTGCCTCGTTTGCAATGCGCTTTGCGTTTTCCAGCACTTCCGGGCGCGAGGAGCCGAAGGCCATCAGTACTACCGGTCGGTCGGCGCCGCAGCTTCGCTTTGCTTCCGCCCAAGAAGTTACCGGAAAGCCGCGGAACACCCGGCTCCGCACAAATCCGTCGCTGGCGAAAATACCGGCAATCGGAATGCCGCGCGCCTCGCAAATGTTCAAAATTTTATCGGCGCCGTTGCCGGTGCCCCAAAGCAAAATCGGCCGGCGCTCGGCGGCAAGGCGTTCCCAAAGGTCGGGCGTTTCAAACAATGTTCCGGTCATCGGCGCTCCTTTCCGAAAAAATCATTTGACAAATCAAACCAAACGAAGTATAATAAAGGTATCAAAAGCAAAAGGAGAAGAACAATGGACTGCATTTTTTGCAAGATTATTGAGGGGAGCATCCCCTCGGCAAAGGTTTACGAGGACGAAAGCGTTTACGCCTTCCGCGACATCAACCCGATGGCGCCGGTTCACGTGCTGGTGGTGCCGAAAAAACACCTGGCGAGTATGGACGAGGTGAACGAAGAAAACAGCGAATGCGTTGCCGCCATCTTCCGCGCCATTCCCAAAATTGCCGCCGCCGAAGGGCTGAAAAACGGCTACCGCGTGATTTCCAACTGCGGCGAGGACGCCTGCCAAACGGTCAAGCACCTGCATTTTCATATTTTGGGCGGCAAAAAACTGCCCGACCAAATGGCGTAAGAAACCGGATAGAAGAAACAGGGGTTGCAAAGCCCCTGTTTTATTTTTTCAGCGTTTTTGCCGCTTCCAGAAGGGCGGCTTTTTCGTTCGGCAAACCGCCGTCGATCACGCGGTCGAGCAGGGCTTCCAGAACGGCACCCACCTGCTTTCCGGCCGGAACGCCGAGGGAAATCAGGTCGTTCCCGCTCACCGCAAGCGCTTGGAGCGAGACGCAGTCGCCGCGCGCAAGAATGGCCTGCAAGGCTTCTTTTGCCGCGTGCGTGTCCATACCTCTGCATTCCAAAAGAGCCAGCAAGCGCTCCACCGTTTCGGCGGGATATTCCCGGAGCAGGCGGCGCAGGCCGACGGTGCTCAAATCCACTTCGCCGGCTTGTAACCCGATCAGATCGACCGTTTTTTTCTGCGTTTCGTTGTCGTACCGCAAACGGAGCAGAGCGGTTTTGGCGTCCTCCGCCGAGCCGAACAGCAACGCGAGCCGGAGCGGCAGATCGAGCGGCGCGATTTTCAAAAAAGTCAGCGTTCGTTGCGGGACGGGTAAGATCTCCGGCAAAAACCGGGCAAATACTTCGGGGTAGTCCCGCAAAATCGCCGCCGGCGTTTTGCCCAAGAGCAGTTTGGAAAACTCCTCGCGAATGCGCTCCTTGGCAATGCCGTCCAGCAAAAAGGCGCAGCTCCGAACGGCGCGGGCGGTGGCTTCTTCCAACGCAAAACCGAGCGCCGAGGCAAACCGAACGGCGCGCAGAATGCGCAAACCGTCCTCGTTGAAACGGGTTTCGGGGTCGCCCACACAGCGGATCAGTTTGTTTTTCAAATCCTCCCGCCCGCCAAACAGGTCGATCAGCCCTTTTTCGGGGTGATAGGCCATTGCGTTGACGGTAAAATCGCGGCGCGAGAGGTCGTCCTCCACCGTTTTGGAAAAGGTAACGGCGGTGGGGTGGCGGTTGTCGGCATAGGCGCCGTCTTTGCGGAAGGTGGTAATTTCCAGCGGCTCTTTTTGGTAAAGAACCGTTACCGTGCCGTGCTGAATGCCGGTTTCAATCACGCGGCAATCGGCAAACGCCGTCTTGATTTCGGGGGGCGTTGCGCTCGTGGTCAGGTCCCAGTCGTGGGGAAGGGCGCCCAGCAGACTGTCGCGCACGCAACCGCCCACGGTATAGCATTCATAGCCGCGGGATTTCAGCCGGTCAATCGCAAACGCGGCGCCCGGCGAAAGGGTGATCGGGTTCATACGCGCCCCTCCTTTTTAATGGTTTATCTGTTTAACGAAAGCACCTTTTCCAGCGGTTTCCGCGCGGCAAAGTAGAGGATCATTCCCAAAGCGAACGCGGCGATCAGCTCGCCGGCTCCCACCGTTAAAAAGCAGAACCACCAGGCGTCTTCCACGTGGTAGGCGTAAACAAGGACGAACGGGACGATCAAAGCGTTTGCCAGCACCGTAGGAATGGGGACCAGCCAGGTGGCAACGGCTCGCAAAAAGCCCTGACGGAACAGCAGTTTGTAGATCAGATAGCCGAGGACGGCACCCAGGAAGGTGGCCAGCGTGCCGAACAGAATATCCGCCCAAACCAGCGCGCCCCCGAGCGCGCCTTCAATCAGGTTTGCCAAAAAGCAACCAATGGTCAGGCCGGGAATGGCGGCGGGGGTAAAAATGACCAGCACGCAAAGCGCCTCGGAAATGCGGACCTGAATGACATTGCTGGCAAGCCCCACCATACCGGAAAGGCGGGTCAGAATGACGTACAGCGCGGCAATGACGCCGGCCTGCGCGATGAACAGAATGTTCATCCGGGTGTTGTTTTTCATAACTTTTTCTCCTTAGTTTTGTTTTTCGTGAGGATGGTTACGAACTCACGGCGGCTTTTTCAAGGCCAACGACAATATTATATCATACTATCTGCCAAATTGCAAGGGAAAATGAAGATCTTTGTACTGTTCGGCGGCAACGCCAGCGGTCGGGTGCAAATATAAAATCAGTCCAGCAAAAAACGAGCACCGGAACAGCATTGCCGTTCCGGTGCTATGTTTTATGCTTTTGGTCAGGTCTTATTTCACTCTATTTTTCGCCATTTTCCAATAAAAATGAAAAATCTCGTCTTTTACACCGTCCCCTAAACAGAACACAAGATTCTTTGTCTTTACTTTAAATAGCCACGTCACCGTCGGTACAATGGATTGTTAACGACCTTATTGACTCATCATGAGCGTAGTTTCTTGCATAATTCGTAATATTCCACCCTGTGCTTTTAGAAATGCTGTTCCATTCTTGTCTTGTTCCAATAAAAATAATTTGTCTAAAGTCTCTAGATTGATAAAACACATGATAACCAATACTCGTTACGCTATTCGGAATAGTTACTGTCACTAAATTCTCACAATCTGCAAACGCAAAATCTCCTATGCTCGTAACCCCGTCCGGTATAGTCATGCTCGTCAAGGAGTTACAAACTGAAAACGCAGAACGTCCAATGCTCGTCACGCTGTCCGGGATCGTCACGCTCGTCAAGGACTTGCAATAGTAGAACGCATACCCTTCAATGCTCGTCACGCTGTCCGGGATCGTCACGCTCGTCAAGGAGGTGCAACCGGAGAACGCATACTCTCCAATGCTCGTCACGCTGTCCGGAATCGTCACGCTCGTCAAGGAGGAGCAACTGGAGAACGCAGAATCTCCAATGCTCGTGACGCCGCTGGGAATAGTAAGGCTTGTTAAACGGCTACAATCATAGAACGCACGATCTCCTATACTCGTAACGCTATTTGGTATTGATATGTTTCTTATATTGTTACAATTCTCAAACGCGCCGCTTATAATTTTGGTATTTTTGTGTATAATGCAGTTAGCGATATCTCTTGACCTTGTTCCAACCATGACATGATACGGATTCATACTGTTGCCTAAATATAACCCGTTATCATATTCGTCATATTGTAAACTATCGCAATTAGCGAATGCGCTCTTTCCGATAATTGTAACGCTATCGGGGATAGCGATATCAGTTAAACGGCTACAACCATAAAACGCAGAACTTCCTATACTTGTAACGCCATCGGGAATAACAATATTTGTTAAACTGCTACAACCATAAAACGCAGAACTTCCTATACTTGTAACGCTACCGGGGATCGTTACTTTTGTTAAATTGGTGCAACCATAGAATGCTTTTTCCCCAATGCTTGTAACACCGTCTGGAATAACGATACTTGTCAATTTGGTGCAATTTTGAAAAGCTTCTTCTCTGATGCGTGTCACTTTTGTGCCGTAATAAGAGGGCGCAATCGTAACCGCAGACGGTAAATTGTTGGCATCTTTTACCCTTATTTCATATGTGTCGTCAGCTAAAAGCGTAAATTTAAAATAATTACCGTCGGTTATTTGTTGTGCCTCTCCACATACACTGCATACGCCGTTGACATAATCATGCGCACCCGTTGCAGGAACGGCGTCGGTCTGAAATTCATCGCCACATATAGAACATTTTTCTAAAGTATATCCGGGACTTGCGCAAGTAGGATCTATAACGGTTTTTATATAACTGTGCGTGTGTTGCGTTTGTTCGTTCGTATTGCCTGTTTGCGGTTTAGCACCTTCTTTGCAATAGGTTTTTCTTTTAATAAAGCCGTCTTCCTGAATTTCTATGACGCCGTCTTTTATCGTTCCCGAAACGGTGGTTTGAATTCCATACACTGTAAAATAAATATAAATATGACCGTCTTTAATTTCGTAAGGAACGCTTGCACCGGCATCGTCTGTCATAGTAGAGCCATCTAATACAAGGTAATCAGTCTTATCGTAACTGCCATTCGAATAAAGGTAATAAGTTCCGTTGTAGTTGTGGCGGGCACAACTGAAAGTAGCTATGCCTATTGTACAAAGTACAATAAGAATAGCAAGGATGCTTAAAACTATTAATAAATATTTTTTCATATAAAATCGCTCCTTGTTTTTTTGCTAAAAAGTTTTTAATACTTTTTTCTCCGTTTAATTCCGATAGCATCAAAAATAACCGGATTTTTCTTGTCTTTTCTTTTTCACAGCCCGTTTTTTTCTCTTTTTTCAGTTTGTTTGCACCTATATAGGTGCAAACATATTATATCACAGGAATATAATGTTGTCAAGGGGTTTGTTCTTGAATAAGTGCAGGGAGGCGGATTTTTGAACACTAAAATAGAAAAAATCGTTGGAAATAATATCCGCATATTGCGCGAAAAAGCAAAACTTACACAAGAGCAACTTTCCATCAGACTTCAAATAGCAGGTTGTGATATTACCCGTAGTGCTGTTGCAAAAATTGAGGTTGGTCAACGGCATCTATACCCAGATGAGATTATCCTCATCCAGCAAATTTTGAATGTTTCTTTTGATGAAATATTTAAAATTTAAATTTACAAACAAGCCCACCAGGGCAAGAAAAAAGGTAGCCGACCGGCTACCTTTTTTTCTTGGATTAAGTTTATAAATAGCTATTAACTATGATTGTTTCTCAAAATCTTTTACGTTTATTTCCCTTTCTCACTTTTCACTATTCACTCTTACTTGAATTCCGTTCACACCGGAGAAGTGAAAAATGAAAAGTGAAGAGTGAAGAAGTAAAAAATTCCGCTCACTTGCGTGAACGGAATTTTTTGGTGGACCTGGTGGGATTCAGAACCCAAACACGCGCAACATTCTTCAAAAGCGTTCTTACACCGCAGCGCGTGTTCTTCCGATCCTGGCGGATCGGAGATGGGTCGAATCGTAAGTTTCGTCAAAATGAGGGCGGGCGCAATGCGCCCGCCCTCATTTTGGTGGACCTGGTGGGATTCAGAACCCAAACACGCGCAACATTCTTCAAAAGCGTTCTTACACCGCAGCGCGTGTTCTTCCGATCCTGGCGGATCGGAGATGGGTCGAATCGTAAGTTTCGTCAAAATGAGGGCGGGCGCAATGCGCCCGCCCTCATTTTGGTGGACCTGGTGGGATTCGAACCCATGACCTCTGCGTTGCGAACGCAGCGCTCTCCCAACTGAGCTACAAGCCCGAATGCTTTTTTATTATAGCATAAAAGAAGAATTTGTCAAGGTTTTTCGCTCCGAAAAGTAAAAAAACAGTTTTTTTCAAAAAAATATTGACAAATCAAAAAGGATTCGTTATAATATTTACGTTGCCGTGATGCTGGTGTAGCACAGTCGGTAGTGCAGCTGATTCGTAATCAGCAGGTCGTAAGTTCAAGTCTTATCACCAGCTCCAGCAACAAGAAAAGCGGGGCATTAGCGCAGTTGGGAGCGCACAACACTGGCAGTGTTGGGGTCAGGGGTTCGAATCCCCTA
>CAMPBZ010000010.1 GCA_946641795.1 uncultured Clostridia bacterium | reverse complement strand
TCCGATAATAGTGAGGCGATTTCAAAACTGTGTCCCGCGCCTCCTGCGGTGCCGTCCACATAAATTCCGTCGGGGCGGACGGCAAGCCCTTCCAAACATTCGCGGAGCAGGACGGGACGATGCGAAAAAGAGATCTTCTCTTCCATATTCTGTCCCTTCCCTTTCCTGATTATTCAAATATCCTGCGGGCGATCAGAGCCCGAGCGCTTCCAGTTCGGCGATCATTGCGGCAAGGTCAACCGATTCGGCCTGCTTGCGGTAGGTCTCCTCGTTCCAGATTTCCGCATAGTCGCCGCACCCGATGATGAGCGCGCTTTTTTTGATGCCGGCATAATCGACAAGCGCCTGCGGAAGAACAATTCTTCCCTGCGCGTCGGGTTCCGCCTGCGTCATACTCTCGTTGAGAAAACGCATTGCGCGTTCCGCAAGATTGCGGTTTTGGTGGCGGATCAATTCCAGGTACGCGTCCCACCCCTGAACCGAATACACTTTCAGGCAGGGATCGCGGAAGGATTTGGCAACGATAAAGGTCTGGCCGAGATCGTCGCGCATTTTTGCGGGTACGAAAAAGCGGTTTTTCGCGTCTACATTGTGTTGAAAAGTTCCACCAAGCACGGGATCCGTCCTCCCTTCTTTCGTTTTTTGGGCAACAGATGGAAAAGAATGGGAATTTGCCCCTTTTTGCACCTTTTTGCTCCACCACGGCTATATTATAAACCATTGCAAGCGAAATTGCAAGGGGTTTTTCAAAAATTTTTCAATATTTTTTTGGCGAAGGGGAAATCGGTTGACAAAATGCGGAAAACGTGATAGAATGAAAGACGATCAAAAAAAAAGAAAAGGAGATTTTCAATATGAAAAAAACAGCACTTTTGATCATCAGCTTGCTCTTGTGTGTTGCAACGCTTGCTTCCTGCGGACTGATCCAAATTAACCCCAATGGCATTGAAAGCGAAGGATGGACCGAAGTAACCGCCGACACGAAGGACGATTGCTTTACCCTTTTGGACAGCTTTATGGAAGAAACACTGAAAAACGCAAACGTTGTTGTAACGGTTGAAGGCAACGGAGCGGTTCAGTACGTTGAGTCAATCGTAGGCGACAAAAACTGTGTAGACCATAAAAGCACCGATACGAAGGTTTATGCCTTCAAACAGGACAACGAGTTTATTTCCGCCGTTGACGGGGATACGCAATACTATATGGTTGGCGAAGAATTCTACAATAATAACTACTGCTACTTCCTGTACAACGTCAGGATGCTGAAAGAAGAGATCCCCGCAGATCAGGCAACCTTTACCGGCAAGATGAGAACCGAGGAAAAGAACGGCGAGAGTTCCTCTACCCTGACCTTTGAAATTACGTCGGAAAGCGGAAACGTAAAAATTACGGCCGAAGCAAAGAACGGCCTGGTATTAGCCGCTTCCTATATCATCAACGATCCAACGGCAGGACAGCGCACCACCACGCTGACCTTTGCCTATGGCAACGCTGTCGTTACGCTGCCCGATATTACCGATTGGTATAATGCGACGTCCGACGCAGCCGGAGATGAAGAACCCGATTTCGAAGAGAATGAAGAAGACCTCTCGAATGAAGACATTAACGAATAATCCGAAAAATATATAGAAAAAATCCGGCAACGGGAAATTCCCGTTGCCGGATTTTTGTTGTTTTAAAATTTTAAATCTGCGCCAAAAAGTCGGTTCCGTAGCGGCGGGTAAGCAGATCGCACAGCACCAGTGCCGTAACGCTGTCCACCACCACGCGGGCGCGGTGAACGATGGCGGGATCGTGCCTGCCGGTTCCCTTTTGCACTTCGTTTTCCAGCGTTTTCAGGTTGATGCTTGCCTGCGGCAATGCAATGGTGGGCGTTGGGCGCACCACGCTGCGGAAGAGAATGGGCATTCCGTTGGTAATGCCGCCGTTGATGCCGCCGGAATGATTGGAAAGATGTTTGACCTTTCCGTTTTCGATGTGCAACGGATCGTTGGCCTCGCTCCCCCGCATACGGGCAAAGCCAAACCCGTCGCCAAATTCAATTCCTTTCACGGCCGGAACCCCGAACAGCGCCCGGGAAAGCACGCTTTCCACGCTGTCAAACCACGGCTCGCCAACCCCCGCGGGAACGCCGGTGACCACCGTTTCCAGGGTGCCGCCCACGCTGTCGCCTTCCTCGGCCGCGGCAAGAATTTCCTCTTTCATCCGCTCGGCAACCCGCTCGTCCAGCACCGGAAAAGCCATATCGCCGAGCAGATCGGCATCGGCTACCAGATCGGCAAACGGGCGATCTTCCAGACCAGCCAGCTCGCGGATATGCGTGCCGATGTAAATATCATTTTCCTGCAAGGCGGAAATGGCAATGGCGCCCGCCGCAACCAGCGGAGCCGTCAGCCGACCCGAAAAATGTCCGCCGCCGCGCGGGTCCTGAAACCCGTGATACTTGCACTCGGCGGTATAATCGGCATGTCCGGGGCGCACCATACCCGCGGGATAATCCACACTGCGAACATCCTGATTGGGAATGAGAATGCAGATCGGCGCGCCGGTGGTCTTTCCCTGATACACGCCGCTGACAATGCGGAACTCGTCTGTCTCCGCGCGCGGCGTGGAGATGGCTCCGTGCGGGCGGCGCAAAGAAAGCTGATGGCAAATAAAGTCCTCATCCACCAAAAGCCCCGGCGCAAGCCCTTCCAGCACCGCGCCGATCTCTTCCCCGTGGCTTTCGCCGAACAGCGTGAGTTTTACCACCGTTCCAAAGGTGTTCATACCGCTTTTCCTGCCTTTCTTTTCAAAACTTTAAAAATTTATTACAGCCCGTAGGACTTTGCAAGCTTTTCAAATGCCGGGAGCGAGCGCTCGATCTGGCGCGTGGAAACGCAATAGGAAACGCGCACATAGCCGGGGCAACCGAAGGAATCGCTGGGTACGAGCAACAGCTCCGCTTGCTTTGCACGCTCGGCAAAGGCGTTGGCGTCCGGCTCCGGCGACTTGACAAACAGATAAAAGGCGCCGTCCGGCTCCACCACCGTAAAACCGCACTTCCGCAAACCGGTAGTGAGCAGTTCGCGGTTCTTTTTATAAACCGAAAAATCGGCGGTCAGGCCGAGGCACTTTGGCACCAAAAACTGGAACAACGCCGGCGCGCAAACGAAACCGAGCGCTCTTCCCGCTCCGCAAACGGCGGCGTAAACGTCGCCCGCGTTTTCGGCTTTGGGGGAGACCAGCACGTAGCCGATGCGCTCGCCCGGCAAAGAGAGCGATTTGCTGAACGAATAGCAAACCAGCGTGTTGTCGTAGTAGCGGGTCAGGTACGGAACGGCGGCGTTGCCCCAAACCAGCTCGCGGTAGGGTTCATCCGAGATCAGATAAATGGGCGCGCCGAACTGCTTTTGCTTTGCGGAAAGGATTTGCGCGATTTTTTGAACACCCGGCTCCGGGATGACGGCGCCGGTGGGATTGTTTGGCGAATTGAGCAGCAACACGCGCGTTTTTGCGGTAATGGCCGCTTCCAGCGCGGCGTAATCCGGCTGAAAGGTTGCGGGATCGCAGGCCACGGGAACCACTTTTGCGCCGGTGCGCTCAACGAACACGCGGTATTCCGGGAA
Source organism: uncultured Clostridia bacterium (assembly GCA_946641795.1). Lineage (GTDB taxonomy): Bacteria > Bacillota > Clostridia > Oscillospirales > CAG-272 > UMGS1865. Next base: position 12,701 of record CAMPBZ010000010.1, on the reverse strand, counting down.
GAAGGGCGCCGGCAAAACGACCTCGTCGCCGGGGTTGAGGAGCGCGGTCAGCGAACAGGTCAGCGCCGCGGCAGCACCCGCCGTCAGATAGATCAGGTTTGCGTCCACCCCCGCCCCGTAGGTGCGGTTGAGGTATTCGGCAATGGCGGCGCGCACACCGGGGTCGCCCTGCGCGGAAGTATAGCCGTGGAGCGCGACCGGGTCGGTGCTTTCCAACAGGCGGATCAGCTCGTTTTTAACGGCCTCCGGCGCCGGTACGCTGGGATTGCCGATGCTGAAATCGAACACGTTTTCGGCGCCGATCTCTGCTTTGCGGCGCTTGCCGTATTCAAACAGCTCCCGGATGGCCGAACGGTGCGAGCCGAGTTTTTTCATTTTTTCATTCATAGGTATTCCCTCCTTGCGGGACAAAATCTACTTTCATTATACACTTTCCGGCGGCAAAGTCAAGAAAAATTCGAGCCGATCGCCCATTTTTTGCAATTTTTGCCGCCGAAAAATGCAAAACCGCGCCGGATGGGGCGGGCGCGGTTGCGTTGATTTTATTTTTTCTTCGTTTTCAGGGCGGTCAGCGCTTCCAAAAACGTGTCGATATCCTTGAACTCGCGGTAAACCGAGGCAAAGCGAACGTAGGAAACTTCGTCCAGCGCTTTGAGACGGCGCATAACCATTTCGCCAAGCTCGCCGGAGGTGACTTCCTTTTTGGCGGTGTTTTGCAATTCGTTTTCAATATCCGAGACCAGCGCGGCGGCATCCACCGGGCGTTTCTGCGTTGCTTTCAGAACGCCGGCAAGCAGTTTTTGGCGGTCGAACAATTCCTTCTGCCCGCTCTTTTTTACCACGATGATTTGGGTGGATTCCACCGTTTCAAAGGTGGTAAAGCGCTTGTGGCATTTCAAGCACTCGCGGCGGCGGCGAATGCTGATCTCTCCGTCAACGGGGCGGGAATCGATCACCTTGTCTTTCAGGTATCCGCAATAGGGGCATTTCATAGTTTCGCCCTCCCTTTCAAAAACGCTGTTATGGGTTCCGACAGGGTTATTATACCATAGCTTTCAGGTTTTGTAAAGAGCCTCGGTAAATTTTCCGCCGTCCGCGCGCAGGTCGGCAACGATCTCTTCCAGCGTGCAGGGCGTAACGCCGCCATCCCGAATGGCCCGGTAACAGGTGGAGGCAAAAGCGGCGTCGTCGCCGAGCGCGGCGGTTGCCGTTTGCCCGCAAAGCTCTACCGAAATATAGAATTGGCGGGTTTCCGCCTCCTGCCAGAACAGATTGTGCAGTTGCAATCCCTCATACAAAACGGTTTCCTCTACCAAAATCTTCTTGCGTTCCAGGTTGTTCATTGTTTCCAATCCTTTCGTTGTTTTTTCGATCCTGATACTTTTATTTTAACAGATCGAAAAATGGCGAAATCCAAACGAAAAAAGGCCTGATTTGGCTATTTTGAACAGAAAAAGAGCCTTGTTTTTCCCTTTTCAAATCCATTTTTTGGATATATCTTCTATTTTTGGTATTTTTATACTGAATTTCCAGAAATTATTTTTTCAAAAAGCCGGATTGGAAAAACATTTCACTTGATTTTTTGCATATTCGCCGCTAAAATGAAGGTAAGAAGGACAAAAAACGCGCTTTTTCGTGCATATTCAAAAAAATATTCTTTTTTGCCGGATTGCATAAACAGTTGCATACCGGAGAAAGGCAGGCAGAACCGATGAAACGCAAACGGAAGATTTACATACCGGGCCGCTCCGCCCTTTTGTTTTTGCGCCTGGCGCTCCCGCTGGTCGTTCTGGAAGGCGTTGCCGTTCTGATTGCCTACCTGATAGACCGGCAGATCGACGTTGTGCTTGCGTTTGACACCTGGGCGCCGGCGCTTTACGATTATCTTGCCGCCGTTCTGGTGGCCGTTTTGCTTGCGGTTGCCGCCGACGCGATTGAAATGGAGGTCAAAAAGCGCAACGGCGACTAAAAAAGGGGCCGAAATCGACCCCTTTTTCTGCTTTTCAGGTGCGGTAACGGAGCGCCGCGGCAAGCAGAGCGGCCACATCGCCGCGCGTCAGCTCGGCAAGCGGCGAAATGTTGCCGTTGTCGTCCGCCGCCGGCAGAATGCCCACCGAGGCAAGCGTTAGCACGGCGTCCTGCGCCCACACCGGGATTTTGAGCGTATCCGAAAAGGTGGGAATGCTCTTTGGAACCGGCTGTGCGTTCAACAGTTTTTCCAAAATGACCGCCGCCTCGGCGCGCGTGACCGGCGCTTCCGGCGCAAGGCGATCGTCGTTGGCAAAGACCGAGAGGATGCCCAGTCTTTCGGCCGCGGCAACGTAGCCTTTCATTGTTTGCGGGATCTGCATGTCGTCGGCAAAGCCGGTATTCTCGCAATCCGGGACTTCCGAAATGCCGACGGCGTTCATTGCCATAACCAGAAAATCGATGCGGCTGACCTGTTCGGCCGGGCGGAAATAATAACTGCCGCCGATCTGCGCGCCGCTCATAATGCCCGCGGAGGTAACGGCAATGGTCGAAATGATTTGCTCCCCGGCAACGTCCACGTACCGGACGGAGGTTCCCGCAACTTCTACGCGCAGATTGATTTTTTCCGAGCGGCTGTAATTGCCGTAGGGGTCGCGCGCAACGTAGCAGAAGCTATCGCTCCCGACATAGCCTTTGGAGGGGCGGTAAACGTAGGTGCCTTTTGCGACGTCGGTCAGCAAAACGCTTCCCTTTTGCGGGAAGGTGACGATCTCGTATGTCAGCGGATCGCCGTCCGGATCAACGGCGCAAAGCGTTCCGTACCGGGCAACGTCGCGGTAGGTCATACAGTTCAGCGAAAGCGCCGCCGCAATTCCCACCGCCGGTGCGCTGTTTGCCGCCGTGCGGTAGGAAAGATTACAGGTTAGCGGCAGGTTGCCGCCGTTGACCGTAAAGGTAAAGGAAGAATGCCGCACATCGGCGCTTGCCGGGCGAAAGAAGACCGAGGAAAGCGTTGCCGCCGCAACGCTTTGCCCCGCGGCGATGCGCGAGGAAGCAAGAAGCAACTGCCCGTCGGTTTCGGGCGGCACGCTTTTGAAGGTGAGATAGCGCACCTCGGCAAGGTTCAGCCCCTTTTCAAAATCGTCGGCGCAAAGCGGGATCTCGTTGCCGATCATTGCCGAAACGGCCACATCAGTGCGGGCGGCAAACACCGCAACGCCGGGCGTAAGGATGGGCCTTTCGGCCGCCGCGCTCCCCGCAAAGGGGACGGCCAAAAGTACCAGCAAACAGGAAAGCAGGAACACGAAGGGCTTGAAAAAGAATTTCACAAAACGGCACCGCCTTTCGGATTTTTTATTTTAGGATATGCAGATCCGCAAAAAAACAGAACCGCCGGGGTCGGCGGTTCTGTTTTTTTGATATTCGGCGCGGTCAGATGGAAGCGATCTCGTCCACCTGATACGGCGTTGCCTGATAAACAAAGTAGTTAAGCCAGTTGGAAAACAGCAGGTTGGCGCCCGAACGCCAGGTGGAAAGCGGCGTTTGGGTGGGATCGTCGTTCGGAAAATAGTTTTTGGGAATTTCGATGGGCAATCCGGCGTTCAGATCGCGGAAATACTCTTTGGAAAGCGTGTCGGGATCGTATTCCGCGTGGCCGGTGATGAAGATCTGGCGGCCGCCGTCGGTGGAAATGGCATACACGCCGGCTTCCTCGCTCTCGGCAAGAATTTTCAGGCGGTGTTCCTGTTCCAGCTGCGCGCGGTTGATGGTGGTGTGCCGGGAGTGCGGCGCCATAAAAACATCGTCAAATCCGCGGAACAGGATGGAGCCTTTGTGCGTGACCCGGTGCTGGAAAATGCCGAACAGCTTTTTTTCCAGCGGGAGTTTTTCAATTCCGTAATGGTAGTAAAGCCCCGCCTGCGCGCCCCAGCAAATGTGGAAGGTGCTGTAAACGTGGGAGCGCGACCATTGCATAATTTCGCAAAGTTCCTGCCAGTAGTCCACCTCTTCAAAGGCCATTTGCTCCACCGGCGCACCGGTGATGACCATTCCGTCAAAATAGCAGTTTTTAACGTCGTCAAAAGTCTTATAAAAGGCGATCATATGCTCTTTTGCAGTGTTTTTGGGCGTTCTGTGAACGGTCAGCAGTTCCAGGTCGATTTGTAGCGGCGTATTTCCCAGGAGCCTTGCCAGCTGGGTTTCGGTAACGATCTTGGTAGGCATAAGATTGAGTACCAAAATGCGCAACGGGCGAATATCCTGCGTTTCGGCGCGCTTTTCGTCCATAATAAAGATATTTTCCTCCCGCAGCGTTTTCGCCGCCGGAAGGTCTGCCGGGATTTTTACGGGCATCAAGCTCACCTCTCATCCGTTTCAAGAATTGAGGCTATTATATCGCTTTTTTGGAAATTTGTCAACCGTTTTCCGAAAAAAGCGAGCGCAACCGCCGTTTTTTCGCCACATTTTCGGCAAATCCCTTGCTTTTCCGGGGATTATCCTGTATAATATTTTCAGAAACTGACAGGAGCAAGTGAAAAACGATGAGAATGCGACACAAAAAACACGGCGCCGAGCGCATTGCCGCCTGTGCCGAGCTTTTGATAGCGCCGGTTGAAGGACCACCGGCAGACCCCTCCGCCCTGTTCCCCGCGAAAAAACCGGTGGCTTTAGAGATTGGGTGCGGGAAAGGCGACTTTGCAATCGGGATGGCAAAACTGCACCCGGATTGGAACTGGATTGCGATGGAGCGCGTACCCGACGTTGCCTGCCTGGCTCTGGAAAAAGCGATGGCGGCAAAAGACGAGCGGCCGGACAACCTGCGCTTTCTGATTGGGAACGCGCAAAATCTTCCCCTCTTTTTTGCTCCCCATTCCATTGATGCGCTCTATTTGAATTTCAGCGACCCCTGGCCGAAAGCCGGCTATGCAAAGCGGCGGCTGACGCATACGAATTTTTTGAACCTTTACCGCGAACTGCTGGTGCCGGGCGGCGTTTTGAAGCTGAAAACCGACAACGCCGATCTTTTTGATTTCAGTTTGGAAGAATTTGAAAAATGCGGCCTGGAACTGTTGCGCACGACCCGGAATTTGCACGCCGAGGATTGGGCGCGCGACAACGTGATGACCGAATACGAACGGCATTTTTCGGAGCTGGGACAGCCCATCCATTCGGCTTGGGTGCGCTTTCCTGCCGGGCCGACAGGTGAACCGAATGAAAAATGAAAACGAAGCCTTTGAGCCTTCCGGCGTTCTGATCGTCAACAAGCCGGAGGGGATCACCTCGCACGACGTGGTCGGAAAGGTGCGCCGGCTTTACGGCTTGCGCCGCGTTGGGCATACCGGAACGCTGGACCCGATGGCAACCGGCGTTTTGGTGGTTCTTGTCGGGCGCGCGGCAAAGGCGGCCGAATACCTGATGAACGATCGAAAATCCTATGTTGCCACACTGCGGCTGGGAACGGTGACAGACTCCGGCGATACGACCGGAAAGATCCTTTCTCAAACCGATCAAATTCCCGACGAGGCCGCTTTGCAGGCGGTTCTTGCAAACTTTCGCGGAACGATCGAGCAAGTTCCGCCCATGTACTCCGCCCTGAAAATCGGCGGGCAAAAGCTGGTTGATCTCGCCCGGCGCGGCGTGACCGTAGAGCGCGAGCCCCGGAAGATCACGATCTTCCGGCTGGAAGCCTTTCCGACCGGCGAAAAGAGCGATTACCGCCTGGAAGTGGACTGTTCGGGCGGCACCTATATCCGCACCCTTTGCGAGGATATTGGCGCGGCGCTGGGTTGCGGCGGCACGATGGCCTCGCTTTGCCGCACCGAAACCGGCGGGTTCCGGCTGGAAACCGCCCACACATTGGACGAGCTGGAAGCGATGACGGCAGAAGAACGCCTGGCGCTCCTTTGCCCGGTGGAAATGCTGTTTGCCGACCTTCCTGCCCTGCGGCTTTCGCCCTTTTTTGAAAAGCTGATCCGCGGCGGCTGCGCCGTTTCGGAAGCCAAGCTCGGCTGTGCGGCTCCGGTTGGGGCGCGCGTGCGCCTGCAAACCGGCTCCGGCGCGTTTTTTGCGCTGGGCGAGGTGGTAGAAGGCGAAGAAGGGCTTGCCGTAAAAGCCGTAAAAACTTTTGTTTTATAGGAGAGAGCAGAATGAAAGAAGAGTTTTCTAAAATGGAGCGCGAGGATTATACCGATCCGCAATGCCCGTTTTGCACCGACCCATACGAAAAAGAGCCGCAAGTCCGCCCGGTACCGACCTCCCGCATTCTGGACAAGCTGGACGAGTTTTTGAGCCGGAACGACTATGCCGGCGCCGAGCGCCTGCTGCTCTACTGGGTAGAGGAAGCCGGGCTTGGATGCGACGCGCGCGGCGAATTTCAACTGCGCAACGAGCTGATGGGGCTTTACCGCAAGCTCGGCAAAAAAGAGCAAGCGCTCCAAAACGCCGACCGCGCGCTGGCGCTTGCCGGCGAGATTGGCATTTTGCAAAGCGTTGCCGGCGCAACGGCGCTCCTGAACGCCGCAACCGTTCGCAAAGCCTTCGGCGATCCGGCCGGAGCCATTCCCCTGTTTGAACAGGCGCGCGCCGTTTACGAGGCGGAGTTGAAACCGGCAGACCCTCGCCTTGCCGGGCTTTACAACAATATGAGCCTTGCGCTGGTCGATTTGGGGCGCTTTGTTGAAGCGCGCGCGCTTTACGAACAGGCGATCGCCGTTCTTTCCCGCTCCCCGAAAAACGAGCCGGAAATTGCCATTACCTATTTGAACCTTGCCAACCTGGAAGAGGCGGAAAAGGGGTTGGAAAACGGTGCCGACGCGATTGAAGCCGCGCTTGCCGCCGCCGAAGGCTACCTGAACGCACCCGGACAGGAGCAAAACGGCAACTACGCCTTCGTTTGCGAAAAATGCGCGCCGACCTTTGAATACTACGGCCATTTCGGCTTTGCGGCCGAACTGGCGGAAAGGGCAAAAGCGATTTATGAACGGGCTTGAACTGGCGAAAGAATTTTACAAAACTTACGGCGAGCCGATGCTGACCGCGCAGTTTCCCGAATGGATCGACAAAATTGCGGTTGGTTTGGTGGGCAGCGGCTCCGAATGCTTCGGCTTTGACGATGAAATTTCCCGCGACCATGATTTTGAGCCGGGATTTTGCCTGTTTTTGCCGGATGAAACCGTGATCGACCGGCAGGTGGCCTTTCGCCTGGAACGCGCCTATGCAAAACTGCCCAAAGAGTTTTGCGGCTTTTCCCGGCAATCGTTAAGTCCGGTTGGCGGCAACCGCCACGGGGTGATCCGCTTTTCGGAGTTCTACCTGGAAAAGGTTGGCTCCGCGGACGGCAATTTGCGTGTGGAACAATGGCTCTCCCTGCCCTCCTACGCGCTTGCCGAAGCCACAAACGGCGAGGTCTTCCGCGATGATGCCGGCGCGTTTTCCGCCATTCGCAATTCCCTTTGCCAAATGCCGGAGGACGTGCGTCGCAAGCGGATTGCCGGAAACCTGCTCCTGATGGCGCAGGCCGGGCAATACAACTACAACCGCTGTCTTGCACACGGCGAGACCGGCGCCGCCCAACTGGCCGCCATTGAGTTTGCAAAGGCCGCTATGCAGGTCGTTTTCCTGCTCAACCGCGCCTATATGCCCTACTACAAATGGAGTTTCCGCGCCCTGCGCAAGCTTCCGAAGTTTTCCGAGCTTGCCGACACGCTGGAATTCCTTTTGACCACCGAAAACGCCGGCGAGCTGAAAGAAACGAAATATCTGATTATTGAAGACATTGCCGCAATGGTGATTGCCGAATTGCAGGAGCAAGACCTAACGCGAGCGATTTGCGGCGATTTGGAAAAGCACGCCTATTCGGTCAACGATCTGATTTCCGACCCCGATTTGCGCAACCGCAACATTTTTGCCGCGGTTTGAATGTTCAATACAAAAAGCGCCTGCCAATTGGCAGGCGCTTTTTGTGACGGTTTATTATTCCTCGTCCTCGATCTCCTCAACGGTGAAATCTTCTTTTCCTGCGCCGCAAAGCGGGCAGACCCAATCCTCGGGCAGATCCTCAAATTCGGTGCCGGGCTCGATCCCGCTGTCGGGGTCCCCTTCCGCAGGAATATACTCGTAGCCGCAAAGCTCACAGATATAGCGCTTTTTCATAGGTGATTTTATCTCCTTTTTTTGCGTTGTAAACCGTTTTTTACGGTTGCGTGTACTATCATAAAACAATCGCCCGCGTTTGTCAATACTCTTTTGGCATTTTTTTGCTTTTCCACGTTTTGAACAAAAAACAAAAGCCGGTTTTATACTTTTTGCAAAAACCGGCACCATATTTCCGGCGCCCTTTGCATAGGATGGAAGAGACTGCATTACAGAAACGGGGAGTTTGATGAAACAGGCAAAACAAATTTTTCGGGACGCCCTTTTGCTGACCGGCGCCGCGCTGTTGATGCGCACGGTGGGCGTTTGGTTCCAGATTGCCATTTCCAACCGTGCGGGCGCCGAAGCAATGGGGCTTTTCTCGTTAATGTCCGGCGTTTACGGCTTTGCCCTAACGCTTGCCACCTCGGGCATTCACCTGGGCGTGACCCGGATGGTGACCGAAACGGTGAGCCGGGGACGATCCGACCGCGTTCCCGGTCTTTTGCGCCGGGCGGCCTTTTTTGCGCTCTTTTTCGGCTGTCTTTCGGCGGTTCTGCTGGCTCTTTCGGCCGGGGGCATCAGCCGGTATTGGATCAAGGACGGACGTGTGCTGACCTCTCTGCGCCTCTTTGCCGTTACCCTGCCCCTGCTTTCGCTCTCCTCGGTGTTCGGCGGCTATTTTACAGCCGTGCGCCGCTCGGCCAAAAGCGCCGCCGGGCAGGTTTGCGAGCAGGGGCTGCGCATTGGCTTTTGTATGTATTTGCTGGCCTTTTTTGCCGGCAACGAGACCGAGCGCATTCTGGTTGCGCTGGTGTTGGGCGGAGCGCTTGCGGAAACGCTCTCCTTTTTGCTGGAACTGGCGCTTTACCTTACCGACCGGCACAAGCATTTTCCCGCAAAGAAAGGCGTTTCCTCGGCGGCGGAAGGCCGCGAGCTGGTGCGCATTACCCTGCCGGTGGCCTTGACGACCTACGCGCGCTCCGGGCTGATCACGCTGGAACACGTTCTGATCCCCGAAGGGTTACGCAACAGCGGCTCTACGCACGCGGCGGCGCTTGCCGCCTACGGGAGCATTCAGAGTATGGCGCTCCCCATTATCCTGTACCCGGCGGCGATCATCGTTTCCTTTTCCGGGCTGTTGATCCCGGCGCTTGCCGAAAGCCGCGTGCTGAAAAGCCATACCCGCATCCGCTATATGATCTCCCGCGTGTGGCATTTCTCCCTGCTGTTTTCCATTGGCGTTGCCGGCATTCTGGTTTGCTTTTCGGGCGAGCTGGGCGCCGTGCTCTACCCCGGCACCGACACCGCAAAATACCTGCGCATTCTCGCGCCGCTGATCCCCATTATGTACGTTGATACGGCGACCGACGCAATGCTCAAAGGGCTGGGCGAGCAGTTCCGCTCAATGATCATCAACATTGCCGACGCCGGGCTTTCGGTGCTTCTGGTTTGGATTTTGGTACCGAAATTCGGCATTGTCGGCTATCTCGTTACCATTTATATTTCGGAGCTTTTCAATACCGTTTTAAGCATTCACCGGCTGTTGGTGGTCAGCAAAACGACGCCCAAGGTGCTCAAATGGGTCTATCTGCCACTCGCCTCGGTCATTGGCGCTTCCTTTGCCGCGCGGGGCGTGCTTTCCCTGCTCCCTGACCCCGGCAGCGGCAAACTGGCGGTTTGTTTGCACATTCTGCTTGCAACCGGGTTTTATTTGCTGTTCGTTACCCTTTCGGGCAGTGTGGGCAAAGAAGAGCGCGCCTGGATTGGCACGCTCTTCCGAAAAAGCGAGCGAAACGCGCCTGCCGTTACAGAAACAGCCGCCGCTCCTGCCGACCCGCCAGCGCCGCCTGCAACGTCCCTGAAAGCCGGCTGAAATCCGCCACCAGGGAGTGCGGTTTGGCAACCGGATCGTCCTGGCGCATAGGAACGAAATAGACCTGCTTTCTGGAAAGCAGCGTTGCAATATTTTTCAGGTTGGCCGAAAGCGCGTCGTTGGAAGCCAGCGCAACGACCAGCGGTTTATCGCTCCGCAGGTGCGCTTTGACCGCCATACAAACCGCCGTATCGGTAATTCCGTTTGCAATTTTGGCAAGCGTGTTTCCCGTGCAGGGACAAACGATCAGCGCGTCAAGCGGCGTGCGCGGCCCCAGCGGTTCCGCCTCCACGATGGTGTGCACGATGGGGCGGCCGCACAGTTTTTCCACCTCGGAGCGCAAATCGACCGCGGCTCCGAAGCGCGTATCGGTGGCATAGACCGTCTCGCTCATAATGGGAAGCACCTCAAAGTTTGCCTCCCGCAGGTTCCGCAGTTCCGCGAGCGCACGCGCGTGCGTGCAAAAAGAACCGCAGAAAGCATAACCCAGCATTGAGTTTTATTCCTTTCCGAGAAGTCAATCAAGAAAGCCGTTCGCGGATAGCGTCTCGCAAACGGCGTCGGCAAGAATGGTTCCCGCCGTTTCCGGGTAAAATTGCCCGGGAAGCCCCTGCGCCGAAAGGACGCGAAGCCCCTCCTCTTTTGCAAGATCGGGGTCAAATCCGCCGGGCGCCGAGGCAAGTTCGATCAAAATACAGTTTTTGGGGAGTGCCTGCAAAAACGCGCGATCCAAAATCCGTTCGGGGACGGTGTTGAAAAGCACGCGGCAGTCCCTCAAAAAGGGCGGTATTCCCTTTCCGAGCGCCTGTGCCCGCGCGCCGTGCAGTTCCGCACGGGTAAGCGCCGCCGGCGACCGCGCCAGAACGCCCGTTTTTGCGCCGAGCGCAACCAGCTTTTCGGCGAGCAACGCGCCGATGCGGCCGTACCCGACCACCGCCGTTTGCGTGCCGAAGAGCGTTGCCGGCAGTTCCTGCATTGCAAGCCGGAGCGCGCCCTCGACCGTTGGCAGAGCGCCGAGGAGCTGTACCCGCTCGCCCAGATAGTAATCGGCACAGGGGATTTTCTTTGCGCTTGCCGCGGCCATCCACGCCGGCGGAAGTGCGCCGCCCAAGAGAACGGCGCCCGGCGGCATTCCCGCCAGCACTTCTTCAAATGCCGGCGGCGTTTGGCCTGCCGTTTGGAAAATGTGAACGCCGTCCCGCGTTGCGGGAACCGGCAGTACCACGATTTTTGCGCCGTGGAGCGCATCGGCAAGCGTTTTTTTCGCCGGGGCAACGTCGTTGCAAAATCCGACGACCGCAAATCCGCGGCGGCGCAACACCTCTGCCGAGAAGGTCTGCCGCCGATCCCCGCCGAGCAATGCGATTGTTTGCATAGCCCCCTCCTTTTTGTTGGAGCCGCCTGTTTTCTCTGCGGCCGCCTTGCGAAATGCGAAAGGTTTTGCTTTTTCCGCTTTCGCATTCTCCAACATTACAGGATATGAAAATAAGCCGTTTTTCGACACGCGAAGAACGGCTTATGAAAGAGAAAAACGGAGAACGCCGGAAACCTTTTGATAGGGGACAGTTTCGGGCGGCAAAAAGGGTGTGGCGTTGCTTTTCCAATCGCCGACAAAAACCCTTGCGGCACCGATTGCGGGAAGCTCGCGCCGCTCGCCGGAAAGACTGCCGTGCTGACCGAACAGGAATACATCGGCTCCCGCGGCATAGCGCCGGAAAAATTGTGTTTGCGCGGCCGAGGAAACCTGCGAATTGCACCAGACCATAGCGGCGCCTTTGGTTTGCGCAACAACGGTAATGGCCGGCTCCTTCATCCCGGCATCGTGCATCCATTGCGCCGTCAGCCCGGGGAGCGCCTCGGAGCTATCGGCGATCTTCCAGCGGATGCCGAGCAGTTCGGCCTCCTCTGCCAGGCGCACGGAAACGGCGGTCTCTTCCCCGTTCATCGGCGTTGGGAGCAACAATGTTCGGATTTTGATTTTCTTTGCAAGGCAGTTCAAAAGATACGCGGACGGCGTGTGATAATGCGTCAGAGCAAGCTCTTCCAGCTCGGTACACCCCGCGGAATGCAGTTCGCCGACGAGCTCGTACGCATCGTTTCGGCTACCGCCCGAAAGATCCACAAGGGTTGCCCTGCCGCGCTCCGAAAACAGCAGGTATTCGTTGCTTTTTTGGCTGAAATAGGCGGTTTGCACCGTTTTGGCACCGAACAAGTTGACCGAATACGCCGACAGGAATACCAAAGCCGCAAGCCCCAGCGGGATTGCCGCAAACAGCTTTTTGCGGAATTTGAGCGCCGCGCAAAGGAACAGCGAAATTGCCAGCGCAACGACCAAAACCAGCGTGATGCCGTCCTGCAAGCGAACGGTGATGCCCCGCCATTCCGACAAGGTGAACGCCGCCCGGCGAAAGAGCCACAAAAGCTTTTCGGCGCAAAAGAGGACCGGCGGCACCGGAAGCACCAGCGAGAGCGCGGAAGCAATCAACGCAGCCGAAAGAATGGGCGAGAGCACCAGCGTTGCCGGAACGGAAAGCACGGAGACCTCGCCGAACAGAAAGGCGGAAAGCGGCAGAGTTGCCGAAAAAGCAAACGCACCGACCGAAAGCGAAAGGAGCAATGCCTTCCCCGCCCGTTTGGCCGGATGGATCGCCTTTTTGGGCTTTTGATTTGCAAGGGCTTTGCGAACGGCAGGGACGAAAATAACGATCCCGCCCGCCGCCCAAAA
>CAMPBZ010000009.1 GCA_946641795.1 uncultured Clostridia bacterium | reverse complement strand
TTATGACGGCGTTTTTCTGACCAACCACTGGCTGGACGGCAATTTCTATTTGAGCGACGCCAACCTTTCCTATACCGAAAAGGTCAACATTTTCTGCAAGGACTACGAGGACGGTCTGCCAATTGCGAAAAAGCTGGGCATCAAGCTCTTTTTCGGGGTAGAGATCTCCTACGGTGGTACCGATTTTCTCATTTACGGGCTGGATAAGGAATGGTATCTTGCCCACCCGGAAATTATGGGAATGAAAAGAAGCGCCGAGCTGGATTTTTTACGCGAACAAGGAGCGCTGGTCATTCAGGCGCACCCCTTCCGCGACAGCACCTACATTGACCATATCCGCCTGTTTCCGCGCTGTGTGGATGGTGTGGAGATCCTGAACGCCAGCCGCCCGCCGTTTGAAAACGAGATGGCAAAACTGTTTGCCGATCATTACGGCTTTGTTTGCCAAACCGCCGGCTCGGACAACCACCGCGCGGGCGATTGCCCCCTGCTTGCCGGAATGGAAAGCGAAACGCCGCTCCAAAGCGTTGCCGACTACATTGCCCGTGTGCGCGCCGGCACAATGCACGTTTTCACCATCGACCGCACAAAGGAAGTTGAAGCCGCAACAAAATAAACTGCACAACAAAAAAGCCGCCAAATTTGGCGGCTTTTTTGTTGTATTCAAACGGGAATTTGCCGGATCACGCTTGTTCTGCGTGGTAGGATTCCAGCTTTTTCAGCCGCTCTTCAAAAGCGACCATATCCTCGTCGTTGGCATATACGAAATGTCCGGGGCGAATTTCGCGCATCTCTCTGGGAGAGGCGTTGGGGTCGTCCTCTTCCTTCGTATATACAATGGATTCTCTCTGCTTTTCGATGATCGGGTCGGGCATTGGCACCGCGCTGAGTAGCGAAACGGTGTACGGATGCACCGGATACTTGAACAGCGTTTCGGATTCGGCAATCTCAACGATTTTGCCGAGGTGGATGACCGCAATGCGGTCGGCAATGAACCGAACCACCGAAAGATCGTGCGCAATAAAGAGATAGGTGAGATTTTTTTCCTTTTTGAGCTTGTTCATCAGGTTGAGCACCTGCGCACGGATGGAAACGTCCAGCGCAGAAATGGGCTCGTCGGCAATGATGAACTGCGGCTCCATAATCATTGCGCGGGCAATGCCAACTCTCTGCCGCTGTCCGCCAGAAAATTCGTGCGGGTATCTCGACTTATGCTCGGGAAGAAGGCCTACGTCTTCCAGCGCTTTATCCACCTTGGCAATCCGCTCCTCGTTATCCTTGTACAAATGGAAGTTGTACAAGCCCTCGGAAATGCAGTATTCAATGGTGGCGCGCTCGTTGAGCGAGGCGGCGGGATCCTGGAAGATCATTTGAATATTCCGGATCACGTCCCGGTCCTGCTGGCGGGAAATTTTGCCGGAAATGCGCTCTCCGTTAAAAAAGATCTCGCCTGCGCTGCAGGGGTTGATGCGAATGACGGCGCGGCCGAGCGTGGTTTTGCCGCTGCCCGATTCGCCTACCAGGGCAAAGGTTTCGCCGCGGTAAATGTCAAAATTGGCATCGCTGACCGCTTTGAATTTCTTTTTGCCGCCAACGTCAAAAGCAACGTCCACGTGACGGACCGAGAGGATGACTTCGCGTTCGTTATTCGTCGTCGACATAGAAGGCACCTCCCTTTCCCGTCATTTGTTCAATCTTTTCGTGCAGGTTTTGAATAACCTCCGGCTTTTCAACGGAAGGGGCTCTCGGATCAAGCAGCCAGGTCTTGGCGTAGTGCGTATCGCTGACGCGGAAGAACGGGGGCTCCTTTGCAAAATCGATTTTCAGCGCCTTCGGGTTTCTCGGCGCAAACGAATCGCCAACGATCTTGTTGAACAAGGAAGGCGGCGTTCCGGTAATGTAGTAAAGATCCTCGCCTTTAATGCCAAGCTGCGGCAACGACGACAACAGCGCCCAGGTGTAGGGGTGTTTGGGATCGTAGAAGATCTCTTCCACGGTGCCGTACTCAACGATCTGTCCGCCGTACATAACGCCAACACGGTCGGCAACCTTTGCAACAACGCCAAGGTCGTGCGTAATGTAAATGGTGGTAAAACCAAGCTCTTTTTGCAAATCCTTGATCAGTTTAATGATTTGCGCCTGAATGGTAACGTCCAGCGCCGTGGTCGGCTCGTCGCAAATCAAAATTTCCGGGTGGCAGCAAAGCGCAATGGCAATAACAATTCTCTGGCGCATACCGCCCGAATACTGGAAAGGGTACTCGTCAAAGCGATCGGCGGCGTTGGGAATGCCCACTCTCGCCATCATATCAATTGCCTGCTGTTTGGCCTCCTGCTTGGAGACTTTTTGGTGCTTTTCAATGACCTCTACAATTTGGGAGCCGATCGTGCGGATCGGGTTGAGCGAAGTCATCGGGTCCTGGAAAACGGTAGCGATCTTCGCACCGCGAATGCCTTCCCAATCCTTATCGGATTTGAGCTGGACCAGGTCGATGCCCTCTTCTGCCCCACCCTCGGCAGGCTGTTCGCCTTCCGGCGCGGTCTCGTTTTGCGTTCTTTTGCCGTAGAAAATAACCGAGCCGTTGGTAACGCGGCCGTTGGATTCCAGCATACCGGTAAAGGTTTTGGTAAATACCGATTTGCCGGAGCCGGATTCGCCTACAATGGCAAAAGTTTCGCCTTCGTAAAGGTCAAGCGAAACGTTCCGAATGGCGGTCAAATAGTTTTCGCGAACGCGGAACTTTACTTCAATGTCCTTTGCGGACAATACAATTCTTCTTTCGTCCATGGTCTTCTCCTCCTATCTGTGGGTACGGGGGTCGGCCGCATCGGCAAGTTTTTGCCCCACGATATAAAGAGAAATGGAGATCAGCGCCAAAATCAGCACCGGGATCCAGAACAGGTGCGGATAGCCGCTCATATACGAGGTGTACTGCGAAATGGTACGGCCGAGAGACGCGTGCCGCTCGTCAAGTCCCAATCCCATATAGGAAAGGAAGACCTCGTAGGAGATGAGCGCGGGCACCTGCCGGGAAATGTAGGTCATAATAACCGAGATGAGGTACGGCAGAATGTTCTTCGTAACCATCGTCCATGTGCTGGTACCCAAGCATTTGGAGGCAAGATTGTACTCGCGGTCACGAATGATCATTACCTGCGTTCTGATAAAGTAGGCAACGAAAACCCATTCGGTAATCGTCATTGTAAAGATCAGCGGAATAAATGCGCCAACTTCGCCAAACTGGTCAAACTTGTTCCGAAGGACGTAAGCCAGAATCATGGCAAGAAGCAGGAACGGGACATTGGAGATGACGTTGTAAACCTCAATCATCCACTTATCCATCTTTTTGGAAAAGCCCCAAATGGCGCCAATCACAATTCCAATCACCATATCAATGGCGGTGGCAATCAGGCTGACGATGAGCGAGTTGCGCGCACCTGACCAAACAACGTCAAATACTTCGTTTCCTTCACCATCCGTTCCGAAAAGGTGCTCCCAGGACGGGGAAAGGAAATGGTATTCGTATTCAATGGGGTGCTTCGGTTTCATCGGGTCAAACTGCGAAATGAGTGGCTGAATGAAGGCAAACGCCACAACCACAATGACCAAAATGGAAACCGCAATGGTAATTTTGCTGCTGACAAAGGTCTTCCACACCGACTTCCAGTAGGAATAACGGGGCGCGGCAATGACCTCGGATTTCTTTTCGTCAAATTCGGCAAAGGTAAACAGTTCGTCCTCGTTGATCTCGGCGGCGTTTTCTTCCTGCGCCGGCTCCTCTTGCGGGGCTTTGCCGAAATGCCGATCCAAACTGTATTTGTCGAACATATGTTTCTTAAAATAATTCATTACGATCTACCCGCCTTTTCACTGAGTGAGATCCGCGGATCGACCTTGGTGAGCACAATATCGCCAAGGAGCACCGACAACACCGAAATTCCCGCAAACATAAATACGAGCGCAATGACCATCGGGTTGTTGTAGTTGTTGATCGAATCGGGGATCATTTTACCCATACCGCCAACCGAGTAAACGGCCTCGGTAATAATGGCGCCGGTAATGCACCCGGCAAGCGCCGTAGGAATACCGTGGGCAATCGGAATGACCGCGTTTTTGAAGATGTGCCTGCGGAAGATTTCACTCTTGTTCAGTCCCTTTGCCTTGGCAAATTTGACGTAATCCGAGTTCATCTGGTCCACTACGTACCGCCGCATCCAAAGCATCAGGCTGGAAATGGAGGGCAGCGCCAACGAAATGGCAGGCAGGATCCAGGAGCGGATATCGCCGGAGCCGTAGGTGGTGAACACCGACGGCAAAGAGAATAGTTTTACGCCAAGGAAACGGAACAGGTAAATATATGCCAGCGAAGGCACGGCAATAATGAAGATTATATAAACCATTCCCAGTTTATCAACCAGTTTGTCCTTGTACTTTGCCATTGCTACGCCCATAGGAAGTCCGATGAGGTAGGACAAAAC
This sequence comes from uncultured Clostridia bacterium, assembly GCA_946641795.1. Lineage (GTDB taxonomy): Bacteria > Bacillota > Clostridia > Oscillospirales > CAG-272 > UMGS1865. The sequence continues at coordinate 12,969 of CAMPBZ010000009.1, read as the reverse complement.
AAGCGCAATAATGCCCATAATAAAGGACGTGCCAACCATAGAGGGCTGAGCCTTTTTGGTTTGATAATCTGCGTAGTTATCTACAAATTTATTTTGATCCATTCTATCCGGGTTGGATTTATATTTCAGCGTACCGAATATAATGGCGGACTCGGCGGTATAGCCGGTCTCAAAGGTGACTTCCCTTTTCACTTCTTCGCCCTGGGACTCGAAAATGACTTGCATTACTTCTTTCCCTTGGAAGGTGGGGTAGGACACACCAAAATCAAGCGTGATGATATTCTGGTGGATATACGGGAAATTCGTATCGAAATAAATCAGATACTTGTGTACGGTACCGCTGCCAATCAGCGCAAGTCCGCCGGTGGGGGTGGTACCAACTTTAAGGTATCTCGGAAGATCGGGGTTGTTGGGGTCCTGAACTTTCCAGGGATGGTCGATTTGGATCAAATTGCCAAACCAGGTAAGAATTCTTTTTGCAACCGGAATATCCTTGCAAGCGTACAGTTGTTTATTCTCCTGAAACGCTTCCACGGTGTAGCCTTTTTTCTCATACATTGCTCTGAACTGCTGGGATTCCTCGGAATCCGGTTGGAGCGCCGCTTCCGGCACGTTCCCCTGCCCATACAATTCAACGCAATAATCGGAAATCGTTACATAATCAAGATATCCGAGCTTTTCCAATTGTACATTTGTTAAATCGTCTTTTACATCCTGCGGCTTCTGGCGCAGATCAACATAGATCTTACTGCGGATAATGCTGCGCGGGATCAGCGTATAAATCAAGGTAAAAACGATTACTATTATGATCAGCAAGGATATCAGCGACCGGAGAAGCCGCAAAGCTATGTAACCCTTTTTCATAATAATCTCCTTTTAGTAAAAGAATAGCGAGGACCGGGAGAACAAGTCTTCCGGTCCTCGCCGTTCTAGGTCATTTAATCAAAATTTGTAAGGATTATTCACCCTTCAGCCAAGCTTCCTTAGCGGCATTGTAGTCAGCAGCGAGAACAGGGGTTTCCTGGAGCTTCATATATTTGAAGTAAGGAACGATATTATAGCTTGCCTGACCATAGAGGCCGTATGCAGCGGTAAACGGAACAACCGTGCTGATCGCCAGGGATGCACCACGAGTAGTATACGGGCGGAGAACACCGTTGGCCAGCAGGATTGCTTCGATCTCGGCAAAGGCTTCGATACGAGCGTCACCGCTGAGAACAGTAGCAGCTTTGAGCTTCGTCAAAACTTCATCCAAACCGATTGCATGAATTGCGGCAAGTTCGGACTCGGACTGACCCTGAGATGCAAGGTTCAGACCGGAGTAGTGCAGCATATCACCATTTTCCGCGTTGAAGCAGTTGATATAGGTGAGCGGGTCGCCGTAGTCAGGTCCCCAACCAGCGGCGAATGCGAAGTCGATGCAGTTTTCAGGACCGTAGGTGACATCGTAGAAGGACATGTAGAAGTCATCCGAGTTGTTGAACATTACCAGGTTGACATATACATACTCACCGATCGCAGCCTCAATAGCAGCCTTCATAGCGCGAGCCATCTTGGTGTTGTTCTCGGAGGTAGAAAGTACAGGATAGTCGAGGTGGATCGGCCAAGAAGAAACGGTATCGCCGAGCTCGGTCTTTGCAGCTGCTGCAAACGCCTTTGCTCTTTCAACGTTGTACCAAGCGTCCTGACCGTCGTTGAGGTTGATGCCATCAAATGCGGGATTGAGCTCTTCGAGGTACTTGGTTACCAGGGCACCGTAAGCGGTTCCGTCGGTCTTAGCGGCAAAGGTGTAAGGAACAAGGGTGTTTCTTGCAGCGTCAAGTGCTCTCTCTTCGCCCTGGGTTACGGCCTGCGTAGCCTTGGTGGAGTAAGCGGCATAAACGGCAAGACGGAAGTTCTTGTTCAGAATAGCGGCCTTGGTATCAGCCTTCTGCGCATCGGTCTTATCGGTGGTGGAGAAGGTCGGGTCGGTTGCAAGAACATAGCTCTGTCTATCAAAGTTGAACGCGCCCCAGAAAGAGGTAGCGGTGGTCATGGTCTTGTATTGGTTAGCAGCGAAATCTCTGTCAGCAACCTCAACAACCTGCGGCAGGCTGGAGTTGATGGAAGTAGCGTTTACTTCGCCGTTGACGAACATATTGAAGTTCTGGTCAGCCTGTTTGCCATCGGTGTAGGTTACCTTTACATGCTCTACGAACACGTTGTCTTTGTCATAGTAGTTCTGGTTCTTATCGAAGCGAACTTCCTGACCGGCAACGATAGAGGAGAGAATGTAGCAGCCGTTGTACAGAATGCCGGAGGGCTCAACCTTACCGAAATCATCGCCCTTGGTTGCAAGGAACTCGGCGTTGATGGGGTACAGGATGGAGTAGGTGGTCATACCATCAAAGTAGCCGCAGGGTTGGGTCAGGGTGTAGATCACCTTGTTGTCTTCTGCCTTTACGCCTACTTCGTCCCAGGTAGCAGTACCCTTCAGGTACTCCTTCAGGTTGACAATCAAATCCTGAACGAGGGAAAGGGTCTCGGAAGAGCTGTCAGCAGCGTGCTTCATACCGGTTACGAAGTCTTCGGCTTTCACCTGGTCGTAAATTTCGCCTTCGCTGGTGACCCAGTTGGCGTTGTCGCGAATGGTGAACGTCCAAACGCTGGCGTCCTCATTAGCGCTCCACTCTTTTGCCATACCGGCAACGAGAGTGCCGTGGTTATCCTGGGTGAGCAGACCTTCAATAAAGTTGGAGGTGTAGTCGCCGTTGGAGGACTTGTTGTTGTAAACATAGTCCAGAGTGGTGATGTTGAAGGTGTCAATCATGGAATACGTTTTGGTATCCCATTTGGTGGGTGTTTTGGTGTCATCGGGGTTATCTTTCTTCGGAGCGCAAGCGCCGAGGCAGAGAACCAACATAACAACCACGAGGATTACCGAGAGAATTTTTTTCATTGGTTTTTCTCCTTTTTATTTTTTTGCCAACATAAAATGCCCCTCAATGACTCGGTTTTTTGAGGTTCACATACATTGAAACATAGTTCATTATAAACCAGAATGAAAGCTTTGTCAAGAGAATATGCAAAAAAATATTGCTAAAATGTTACAAAAAACATGATCCAACCGCTTGGAAAGGCCGTTTTCGGGCATTTGAAAAATATAAAAAAAATATTTTTTTGCCGCTTTTCGCGCGTTTTTCGTGCAAAAAACAGAAAAATAGCGTCCGGAGATTGACAAAGGCGGCATTTTGCAGTATAATAAAGTTATGAAAAAGATATTTGGAAGTTTTAAAAGCATAAAAATACGAACGCTGCTGATTGTGGTTCCGCTCACACTGGCGTATCCCATTGTAAAAGCCTGCATTTCGTCGGCCAACCGGCTGATGATTTTTTCGGATACGCTGTTGATCATCAGCCTGGTGCTGTTGGCCTTTGGCGTTTTGTTTACCCTTGCCCGGTTTGGCGATTTTGATATTACCCGCTATGTTTTCCGCCGGGGAGTTGATAAAAACGCAAAATCCTTTCGGGAATACAAAAAGGACCAGGAAGACCGGCGCCGCGAAACATTTAACTACCCGCTGTTTTTCGGGCTGGTTTATCTTGCCGTTTCCTTGTTTGTAGCCTTTGTGCTTTGCTGAAAAACGCAGGCGCCGTTCCCTTGCCCGGGAACGGCGCCTTTTTTGCGTTTTTATTTTTTTACATTTATATATTGCGAGGGTTATGGCTTTTTCGGCAGTAACAAGGCCGGGCGGATTTCTCATTTTTCGTCCGTGGCATTCAAAAAGCGCTCCAAAAGTGCGGTTTGCAGGGTGTGTAAAAGCTCCGGGCTTTTGCCGCCGACCGGCTTGCCGTCAATTTCCACCACCTGCATACAAAGCGAACTGCCCGAAATGCGCATCACCTCATCGGCGGAAAACAGCTCATCTAACGAAATCGGTCTTTCCGCAAACGGAATTGCAAGGGTTTTGCATTCTTCCAGCATCAGTTTGCGCCCAACGCCGGCATAAATATATTGGTTTGCGGGAGGCGTAATCAAAACTCCGTTTTTCAGAATTGCAAGATTGGAATGAATGAACTCGGTGACCATGTCGCCGCGGCGGCCGATAAAATCGTCCACACCGGCGGCGTCCACCGCCTGCTGTTCCAGCACGTTGGCAATATAGTTCAGCGTTTTGAAATTGCAAATCAGATGGCGGCGATCCTCGCCGGTAATGCACCGTACTGTTTTGCGAACATCCTGAATGCCGCCGGGGGTGATCATAATCATCAAATTGGTCTTTTTCGCGGTGCTGGCAAACGAATACTGCCGGATGCCGGTGCCGCGGGTAAACTGAACGTAAATGCGGAGCTCGTTTGCGTCCAGCTTTTTGACCAGCCGATAGAGCAGGTCTTTCAGCTCCTCGCGGGAAAGGGGCGGCTCGATTTGAACGCCCTGCGCGCTGGAATACAACCCTTCCAGGTGTGCGTCAAGCTCGTAAATGTGCCGGTTGCGGCAATAGGAAACGTTAAAAACGCCGTCGCCGTAATAGGTGCAGCGGTCCAGCATTGGAATGGTGCTGTGTTCCAGATCGCGGATTTTTCCGTTATAATAGCCGAGTGTTTTCATGCATTTCCTCTTTTTTAGTTTTAATATAATTTGCCTTTTTTATTATAGCAACTTTTTGAGGGGTAGTAAACGCTAAATTTTTGCAAACAGCTCCGATTATTTTGACCTATGCAGCTTTACGGTTTTGTTTCGATGACGATAAAGTAGGGCGAGGTGGGCGAATTGAGGATTTTAACCTTGGTGGCGCAAACCTTATGGCGGCTGATGCCGGCAAGGTACTCGCAAATCATCTTCCCTTCGGCGTCCCCTTCCTCGTGTCCCGGGTAAACGGCAACGTTCAAAATTGCGTCGCGATCCATCAGGTCAATGGCCGCTTCGATTGCCGGCATGGTGCTTTTGCGAAGCGTGGTAATGGATTTATCGCCGCCGGGGAGCCAGCCCAGGTTGAACATTCCGGCTTTGAAGGGCGTTTTGACATAATCTTTGACGAACTCGTGCGAGGCGTGGATGAGGGTGTAGTTTTGCGGGCAGCCCGCCTCCTCCAAATGCCGCCGGGTGGAGGCCACGGCCTGCGCCTGAATGTCAAAGGCGTAAACGTGTCCGCGCTCGCCCACCGTTTCGGAAAGGAACTCGGTATCGTGCCCGTTGCCCATGGTAAAATCCACGGCAACGTCACCCTCGCGCAGATGTTTCAGAATAAAATATTTGTGCAGTTCCAAAAGATCAATCACAAAAAACGCCCCCTTTACCGGTTGTGAATATCCGACCGCAGAAACTTGAACGCGCGCTCAACGGCGTCCTTGGAGTTGTTCCACGGTTCCTCGGCGTAGCGGTAGTCAAACTTTTTGCAAAACCAGCTAACGTCCTTTTGCAGTTCGGCAAGGTAATCGGAAATCACCTTTTCACATTGCGAAACGAATAGTGGCAACTGTTTTTTGCCCAACCGCTTTTGCCCGTATTGCAACAGTTTTCGGTAGTGCGGCAGGCAAAAATAGGGCTGCGCTTTGAGCTTTGGCGCAAATTCGGGGTCGGTTTCCCAAATGTAAACGGCGGTATCCACCATTTCCTCAAAGTTGTGGTTGATACGGTTGCAAATGTAGCATCCGGCTTCCAGCTCGCCAATGCGTTTGATCGGCTTGTTCCCTTTTCCGCCGCCCAATCCGCCGTCGCGCAGGTCTTTTTCCAGCTCGGCAAGGTGGCTTTCCAGCGTGAGCGCCATACCCAGGCGGTTTTTGCGGGTAAACATCAAATCATAGTGCAGGCGGCAAAAGCCCTCCCGGTTGGTGCGAATGCGAATGTCCGGCTCCATCATGGAAGCGCCCAGAATAAGATCGAGCTCGTTTTCTTCCAACATCCGGTAAAGCGCGCAAAAAGGACAGCCGCAGGCGGGGTTGGCCGCCGACGCCTCAAACGCCTCGTTGACCGGAATGGTAAAATTTTTATCCATATTGGTTGATCCTTTCGGTTTTTGAACGCCAATTCTCCCCTTCATTATAATAGAAAACACCCGATATTGCAAGCGGTTTTCCGAAAATGCAGGTTTTTTTGCATTTTATCAAAAAGCCCTTGACGAAATTCTACAAAAAAGATATAATGAAAAGCGGAAAACAACTTGATTGATAAAGATAGGAGAAACCGATGTACCGGATTGGAATTGATCTTGGCGGCACCAACATTGCCGTGGGACTGGTAAACGAAAAATTTGAAATTCTCTCCAAAAAGAGCACGCCCACCCTTACCGGAAGACCGAACGAGGAGATTGTTGCCGACATTGCCGCCCTTTGCGAGGCGGTTTGTAAAGAGGCCGGCGTTGCCCTGACCGAGGTGACGTCGATTGGGATTGCCGCGCCGGGGCTGGTGGATCAGGAAAGCGGAATGGTGGTTTATTCCAACAATATCAAAATGAAAAACTTTCCAATGGTCTCGCTTTTGCGCAAACGGGTTCCGGTTGCCGAAATCTACCTGGAAAACGACGCGAACGCCGCCGCTTGGGGCGAGGTGGTCGCCGGCGCCGCAAAGGGCTGCCGCAACGCCATTATGGTAACGCTGGGAACCGGCGTTGGCGGCGGGATTGTGACCGACGGAAAGATCTACAAGGGATTTAACTCGGCGGGCGGCGAGCTGGGACATACGGTGATTTGCGTAGACGGCCGCCTTTGCTCCTGCGGCAGACACGGCTGCTGGGAGACCTACTCCTCGGCCACCGGGCTGATCCGCACCACGGCGGAAAAGCTGGAAGAATGCGAAAAGAACGGCCGACCGACGAAAATGACCGATCTGGTTGCCCAAAAAGGCCGTATCAACGGCAGAACGGCGTTTGACGCAATGCGTGCGGGCGACCCTGCGGGAACCGAAGTGGTAAAGGAATACACCAAATACCTTGCCGTCGGGCTGGCAAATATGATCAACATTTTCCAACCGGAAGTCATTTTGATCGGCGGTGGCATTTCCAACGAGGGTCAACCGCTGGTGGACCTGCTGAAAGACGACGTCCGGGAGCAGACCTACGGCTCGGCATACGCGCCGAACAGCGAAATTCGCATTGCAACGTTAAAAAACGACGCCGGGATCATCGGCGCCGCAGTATTGGGTATGGAGCTTTCGTTATGATTTTGCTCGTTTCCGACCGGCAAACCGTTCGCGGTCTGCCGGTTTCTCATTTTCTGCCGGCAGGCATATTTACCTATGCCTGCCCCTGCGAAACCGCCCGGTTTTTCGCCCGCGAAAAGAAGATCAGCGGTGCAATTCTGGACGGCGTTCCAAATCTTTCCGCCGCCGAACGGCTGGCGGCTGACCTGCGCGCGGAATACCCCGACCTGCCGATGCTGCTGATTGCCGCGCAAAACGACCTTCCCAACGCGCCGGCGGAAATGCTCCGCGACCGCGGCTCCCTTTCGGAGCTGGCCCACGGAATGCTCGCCTTTATTGGCAAAACGGTTGGCTGGCAATACGATTTTTCAACCTTTTCGCTCTCGTTGCCGCTCGGCGCAAATACCGCAACGCTTTTGGGCTACCCACTCCCGCTTTCCGGGCGCGAGGCCGCCATTTTGCGTTGTTTGTTCGCCTTTGCGCCCGAAACCGTTTCGGCCGACGATCTTTTGCTCCTCTGCTTTCCCGAAGGAAAGCAGAAAACGGCCAATCTTTCGGTGCAAATCTCACGCATCAACAAGCGCGCCGCGGCGCTCGGCCTGCCCAATTTGATCCTTTCGGAATACGGAAAAGGATACCGCCTGACAAGCGCGGTGCTTTAACGGTCAACGCAAAAACTTGAACAGCAGGAACGCGGCAACCGCCAGCACGGCAACCACCAGCACCCCGACCAGAACCTTTGCGGCGCCACCGCTCTGCTTTTGCCCCAGAGCGCCGCGCGGCATTTTGACCTTTTTCCCGCTTTTGACCTGCTGCAACAGGGAAAGCGGGTCTTTTTTGCGTTTTAACAGCTTTTGAAAGGCTTTGAGATCCCGATAATCCTCTTTGGAGCATTCCGAATCCCCGGTTTCATGGGCGATTTTGGTGCGGATCCAGCGCAGATGTTTCAGTTTTTTATAGGCAACATCCCAGCCCGGAACGCGCGCCTTTTCATTGCCCGCGTTTTCCATATGGGTAATGTATTCGGTTACCCCGTACTTTCCGGAAAGACGCTCAACGCAAACCGCCTCCACCTGCTTGTAAAGCCCTAAATACTTTGCTTCCAGCATACGCATAACGAATTTCCTCTTTCTGTCTTTTTATTTTTCCTGTGCCAGTCCCACAACGCCGTCCACCGGGAGGGAGAATGCAATTCCCTGCCCCGGCGTGTTCAATCCCACGCTCCTGTAAACGGCGTGCAGAATGTCGTCCCGGATTTTGGCCGGCACCAGAATAATTACAATTTCTTTTTCGGGCTGAATGGTGATTTGAAAGATCCGTTCCGCCTCCTTGGCGGCCGTTCCTCTTGCCGAAATGACCGTTCCGCCCCGTGCGCCGATCTCTTTGGCGGCGTCCATAACCGCCTCGCTGAACCCTGTGTTGACAATACAAACGATCATTTCATATTCAAACCGCATCGCCAAACTCCTCCTTTTCCGTCCCGTTCTGATTGGACAGGAATTGATAAATCGCCGCACCGATCACACCGGTCAGCGGCACGGTATAGGCAATGCCCTTGCCGCCGCGAATGGTTTTGAACTTTTCCTCCAACCCCGCCAGCGCGCGGGCCGCGTGATCCTCGCGCACAATGCTGAACAGCACCGTTTTTTCGGATTCTTCCAGTCCCATATAGTAGAGCATTTCCGAGCCGGCCGTTCCCTGCGCGCGCATCAGCAACTGCAAATTGGCGCCGAAAGATTGCAGATAGTCCACATAAAATTCGGCTTTGTTTTTGTTGACGATGGTGACCAGCAGTTTTAACTTTTTGACCGCCGAAACCTGGGAAGGCGCGCCGCGGCCGGGTTGTTTGCCCTGTGAAGCCGATCCATAACTCATCTTTGCGCCCTCCTTTTACATAAAGTTGATGATTTGTTCATCGTCGGCCGCCAAAATCTTTTTCATTGCCCTCTTTTCGCGCATCCGCTTGGCGACAACGGCGCGGAAGCCGAGGAATTGAATGGTGATCAGCGGCGTCATTGCCACCATTGCCACAATGCCGAACGCATTGCCCATAATCGTTTCATTCCCACCGAGCGCCGCGGCGGCGCCGATTGCAAACGGCAAAATAAAGCCGGAGGTCAGCGGCCCGCTGGCAACGCCGCCCGAATCGAACGCGATTGCCGTATAAAGCTTTGGCACGAAGAAGGAAAGCCCAAGGGAAATGAGAAACCCGGGCACAAGATAATACAAAATGCTAAACCCCAGCAAAATACGCAACATAGAAAGCCCGATGGAAAGTCCCACGCCCACCGAAAGCGCGATGAGCATTGATCTTTTGCTGACGCCGCCGTTGGTAACGCCCTCCACCTGCCGGTTCAGTACGTGAATGGCCGGCTCGGCAAAAACGACCACCAAACCGAGCAAAAAGCCAAATACCGGAAGCAGCACCGAATTGCTTTTTGCCAGCTGTGCGCCGATTTGATACCCGATAGGCATAAACCCGACGGTTGCCGCCGAAAGGAAGATGACCAGTCCCAGGAAGGTGTGCCCGATCCCGATTGCCATTTGGTAGAGTTTGCGGCGCGGCAGGCGAAGGAAGGCCGCCTGCAAAACCGCAAAGAACAGCACGATCAGCCCAAGCGAAACGCCAACCTCTTTGGCGATCCGCAACACCGTTTTCCAGAACGCGGTGCCGAGGTGCGCGCTCAAACTGTAATCCGCCGGCGTGTAAACCGGCGAGCCTTTAATGGTCATTCCCAAAATCAGCACGGCAAGCACCGGCCCCACCGAGCAGAGCGCCACAAGCCCGAAACTGTTTTCGCCGGTGTTCTTCCCGCCCAGCGTGACCGCAACGCCAACTCCGAGCGCCATAATGAACGGCACGGTGATTGGCCCCGTGGTAACGCCGCCCGAATCAAAGGCGACCGGCAAAAAGGAAAGCCCGCCATTCACCGCAACCAGCGCCGCCAGCGCAAACAGGAAAAAGTAGAAATAGAGCAACAACATAGAAAGCCGGATGTGCATAACAATGCGCAAAACGGCAAGCACCAGGAAAAGCCCGACCCCAACGCCAACGGCAAGGATCAGGATTTTCCCATCGATCATTCCCGAAACCTGCGCCGCCAGAACCGAGACATCCGGCTCGGCAACGGTAACGAAAACGCCCAGCAAAAAGCAAACGAGCAACAAAAGCCATAGATTTTTAGATTTGGAAAGGCCGGAGCCGACCTGTTCGCCCATCGGCGTCATTGCCATATCGGCTCCCAGCGTAAAGAGCGCCATACCCAGAATCAACGCCGCGGCGGCAAGCAAAAACGCAAGCATTTCGCCGGAGGAAACATCTACCAGCGGCGTCAGGTTCAGCAACAAAACGATTACGGTAACGGGCAGAACGGAAAAGGCCGCTTCCTTGATTTTTCCCATCAATGCGCGCAGCACGGTGCAAGCCCCTCCTTCTTTCGTTTTTTGTTTTTTCGTTTGTCAGCTTCCAATCCGGCGCACTGGTTGGCCGAGCGGCGCGCCGGTTTGATATGCCCGGATGATTGCGTCAACCTCGTCCGGCGTTTCCACCGAGAACAGGAAATGCCAAGCGGTTACGCGGTATTTTGCCAGTTGATCCTGCCGATCCGGCATAGCGGTTGGCAGACTGTTATAAACGATATTGCGGTGCTCCCACTCGCGCAAAACCGGGAAGGAAGCGCCCTTGCGGTCGGTCAGTTTTGCCCTTCCCTGCTCGCACAGGCGGCAACCGCCCGCCTCTTTGGAAACACAGCGTTCCAGCGTCATCAGCGGGATGCGGCCGTAAACGATGGCCGCCGTGCCACCGCCGATGTCGCGCAGTTGCGGAAGGGTCAGTTCGGGGGAAAGGATCGGCTCCTCCAACCCGAGCGACCGGTAAAACGCGGCGCTTTCGCGGTTGGTAATGTTCAGCCGGTAATCGCCAACGGGAACAAGCCCGACCTCACGCACGACCGCCAGATGCCCCAGATTGCCAACCAACGCAAAGCGGGCGCCCTGCGCTTTGGCGGCCTGCAACAGCCGCCGGACGGCCGGGAGCTCGCCGTCAAAGATGACTGCCGGTAAAACAACGCCGTCGGCAAGCGGCGTATAACGATCCAGCGGCAGAAAAATGCGTTCAAAATAGGTGCGCGCGGTTTTTGTGATCTGCTCCGGGTTGTAAAACCTTGCCGTTCTCCGCTCGGAGATTTCGGGCGTTCCGGTTGCCCATTCCATTGGGTACCGCTTGCGCTCCGGCGGCATTTGCGCTTTGTCCAGCGCCTCCACGGCGCGGCGGCGCAAATCGTTCAGCCGCGAGACCGGCAGCATGATGCCCTCTTCCAGGTCGATTTGCGCGCTTGCGACGCGGTAAGGCGTTCCGCCCATTCGCGAAAGGCTGCGCACCACGTCCTCCTTGGAAAGCGGGGCGGTTTTTGCCGGTTGCGGAAGATCGCCCGCAACGGTGACCGAAAGATTTCCTTTTTGCAAAGTCAGGGTTGCCGGCTCGTTTTGCCAAAGCTTTGCCGAAAGACCGATTTCGACCTTTTTCGCCAACCCGGCAAAAGAAATGACCCGGCGCGAGCTTTCCTTGTCGGCCTCCCTGCGAACGCCGCACATAGAGGCGTTCAGGTTGCCGGTAAAATACCCGTCGGTAAACCCTTCGCGCGAGAACGCGTCGGTCAGAATTTGCATTTCCCCGGCGTTTGCCGCGCGGTTTTCATCCAGCAACCGGCGAAAAACCGCGGTCACGTCCCGCACGTATTCGGGGGATTTCATCCGCCCCTCGATTTTGAGCGAGGCCACGCCGAGAGCGATCAATTTCGGAATATGATTTGCCAGAGAAAGGTCTTTGAGCGAGAGCGGATACTCGCCCTTGCCGTAAGGCAAGCGGCAGGGCTGGGCGCATTCGCCGCGGTTTCCGCTTCTGCCCCCCACCATAGAGGAAAACAGGCATTGCCCCGAATGGCAAACGCAAAGCGCGCCGTGCACAAACAGCTCGGTTTCAATGGGAGAGTTTTGCAGGAGCAGTTTCAAATTCTCCTCGCTGATCTCCCTGGCCGCCACCATACGCGAAAAACCGAGCGACTGCAACAGCTTTGCCATTTCGCCGTTGTGACCCGACATTTGCGTGCTGGCGTGCAATTCCAGCCCGGGAATGGTGCGGCGGATGGCCATAGCGCCGCCGGCATCGGCAACGATCAGCGCGTCCACCCCGGCAGACGCCGCGTCGTAAGCGGCTTCCAAAAACGCTGGCAACTCATAATCGGTTACCAGCGTGTTCAAAGTCAAATAAATTTTTACGCCGTAGGCGTGCGCTTTTTTGACCGCCTCGCGAAGGGCTTCCGGCGTAAAGTTGCCGGCGTGGATCCGCGCGTTCATAGCAGTTCCGCCAAGATAGACCGCGTCGGCTCCCCCTTCAATGGCCGCATCCAGCGCAAGCGCCGAACCCGCCGGGCAAAGAAGCTCCGGCTTTTTGCGTGTTTGACCGTTCATTGAAAAATCAGACGTCGCTGAACGTCAGCAAATCGAACATGGTGCCAACGTGACCTTTGCTGTTCCCATCCGTTCCGGCGGGGTCATCGGTGGTGGGGGTTGTGCCTTCGGCGGCGGGTGCCGCGGGAATTTCGACCGAGAGCTGCTCCGCATTTACGGGCGCCGGCTTTTTGGCCGGGGCTTCCTCGGCGGGAGCGGGGGCGGGAGCGGGCGCGCCGGGCGTACGGTTCAGGATAGACCGCATGACGGCATTGTCCTCACGAACACCGTTAAGCTCGATTTTCAGCGATTCGAGCTGCTTTTTCAGGCGCTCGTTCTCGGTGGTCAGACGGAAGCATTCTTTTTCCAGTTTTTTGGCAGTCTCCTGCCCGGCAATGCGCTCC
>CAMPBZ010000008.1 GCA_946641795.1 uncultured Clostridia bacterium | reverse complement strand
GCAGTTGGGAGCGCACAACACTGGCAGTGTTGGGGTCAGGGGTTCGAATCCCCTATGCTCCACCAAACCGATGGCGGGGTCGCAATGCGACCCCGCCATCGTTTTGCCGAAGTTTCCGATTCAATCCCTCTCCGATCCGCCAGGATCGGAAGAACACGCGCCGCGGTGTGAAAGGGCATTTGGCAAATGCCCGCTTTTTGTACGCGCTTTCTTGACAATTGCCGATTGGTATGATAGAATGACAAAAAAGGCTTCCAAAATATTTTCTATTCGGAGGATCGGTATGAATTGGATTCAACTTTTACAAATTATTGCAACGCTGTTCTCGGTAACCGGCACCATTCTTGCTTCCATTGTTGCGTTGAGGAGCGTAAATTTATATAAAGCGCAAAAGGCTTACGATCTGTTTACGGCCAGACGCCTGCAAAATTATGAATTTCTTTTGGGCGTTTACCAGGAATTAATGGCAATTTCCACGGTTGACTATATTGATATGGCCGTTGCGGAATCCCGCGAAAAATATCTCGGCAACTATGAAGTAACGCTTGCCAAGCTGAACGGCGCGCTTTCTACCACCGAAAAGCTGGATGGCTATCTGCTTTCCGAATACAATCGCCTGCACGATGCCGTAAAAGAATACGTCGCTTCAAAATCCGCTGCGGCGGCGCAAGCGCTGAACCAACAAAGGGAACACGTCAAATACTTTACCGACGTTTTTCTTTGGGCGCTTTGGAGATATTATCAGCATTTGCATGAAAAGAAAAAGAATACCAATCTTCACAACGACTACGATCAGCAGTTTGAAAAAGTATATCAACGTTCAATGGGCTTGAACAAAGAAAAAACAACGTTTTTTAAGGATTATCCGATCGATTTGCTGGTGGATCACCTTTCGGATGAAACGACCGGCAAAAAATAAAAGATTGAAAAAGTCCGTTGCCCACCAAAAAAGGCATTCGCAATTGCGAATGCCTTTTTTGGAGCTGGTAATCAGAATCGAACTGATGACCTCGTCATTACCAATGACGTGCTCTACCGACTGAGCCATACCAGCAAATCGGTTTTTCACCGACCTTTGATATTATACCAAACCGCCGCCCTTTTGTCAATACATTTTTCAAAAAAAGTTTGTCTTTCGGCAAATTTGCAAAATCGGCGATTGACAACGGTGGCGAAAGGCGCTATAATAAGGAAAGAAGTTTGACGAAAAGAGGTTTTTCAATGCAAATTCGGGGCGCAATTTTTGATATGGACGGTACGCTGATCGACTCGCTCGGCTCCTGGGACGATTTTATCTCGTTTTTTGAGACGAAATATCAGCTCAAATTTGATTATGTAAAAAACGCCGACCTGCTCCGGCAGTTCCGCACCACCCCCATCAACGAGGTGGCGGCCATCGTGCACGAAAAATTCGGCATTGGCGACAGTGCCGAGACCATTGCAACCGAGCTTGCCGAGCGGCTGGAAATTTTTTACCGCACCCGGGTGGAATGCAAAGAGGACGTTCCCGCATTTTTGGCGGGACTTTCCCAAAAAGGCGTAAAAATGTGCATTGCCTCGGCAACCAAGCCGGAATTGATCCGCGTGGTGCTCCGGCGGCTGGGGATCGACGGGTATTTTTCCGGGATCGTTTCCTGTGAAGATATCGGAAAAAACAAAAGTTTTCCCGATGTTTTTCTTGCCGCGCTCGACCGTCTCGGCACTCCGAAAGCGGAAACCTGGGTGTTTGAGGATTCGCTCGTGGCCCTGCAAACCGCAAAAAAAGCCGGCTTTCATACCGTTGGCGTTTACGACCGGAACAACGACCGCCAGGAGTTGATTGCGGCTTATTCCGATGAGTATATTGCCGCGGGGGAAAGCATTTGCCGCCTGCTTTGAATTTTTTTGCGGCAGGTGTTGACATTCCGGTCAAATTATGCTATACTAATTCCACAAAACGCAGAGAAAAAGAGGAGTACCTTTTTACGGCCATTCAGAGAGGCGGCGGACGGTGCAAGCCGCAGGGCACGGGAAGGGGAAGTCGCTTTGGAGCGGTGCGAGCCAGGGGGCATTCCCCGGTAGTTCGCAACGGCGGCCGCCGTTATCGGCTTTTGAGTGCACGGGCGGAGTTTGCCCGTGAAATCAGGTGGTACCGCGCGCTTCGCGTCCTGAAAAACCGGGACGGGAAGCGTTTTTCTTTTTCCCGCTCTTCATTTGCAAAAAGAAAAGTTTTTATAAAGAAGGAAAGAAACTATGGATCAGTACAAAGAATTGCCGAAGACCTACGATCCCGCGTCGTTTGAGGATCGCATTTATGCCGAATGGTGCGAAAAAGGGCTGTTTACGCCCAACGTCAAAAACAAATCCGCCCATTTTTCGGTGGTCATTCCGCCCCCCAACGTGACGGGGCAGCTCCATATGGGCCACGCGCTGGACGAAACCTTGCAGGATATTCTTGTCCGCTATAAGAGAATGCAGGGGTACGACACCGTTTGGATCCCCGGCACCGACCACGCCGGCATCGCCACGCAAATCAAGGTAGAGGAACGCCTGCGCGAGGAAGAGGGATTGACCCGCTACGACCTGGGGCGCGAAAAGTTTTTGGAGCGCGTTTGGCAATGGAAGGATAAATACGAGGCCCGCATTACCGGCCAGCTGAAAAAGCTGGGCGCTTCCTGCGACTGGACGCGCCAGCGCTTCACCTTTGACGAGGGCTGTTCCCGCGCCGTGCGCGAAGTGTTTGTCAACCTGTACGAAAAGGGCTTGATCTACCGCGGCAACCGCATCATCAACTGGTGCCCGCATTGCATTACCGCCCTTTCGGACGCCGAGGTGGAGTACAGCGAGCAGGCCGGCTTCTTCTGGCATATCCGCTACCCCATCAAGGGCGAGGAAGGCAAGTTTGTTGAGGTTGCCACCACCCGGCCGGAGACGATGTTCGGCGATACCGCCGTTGCCGTCAACCCGAACGATGAAAAGAACGCCTACCTGATCGGTAAAACGCTCATTCTGCCCATGGTCGGCCGCGAGATCCCGGTCATTGCCGACGAGTACGTGGAGATCGGTTTCGGTACCGGTTGCGTGAAGATTACGCCGGCGCACGACCCCAACGACTTTTTGGTGGGTCAGCGCCACAATCTGCCCATTATCAAGGTGATGAACGACGACGCTACCATCAACGCCTACGGCGGAAAGTACGAGGGGATGGATCGCTACGCCGCGCGCAAGGCGCTGGTTGCCGATCTGGAAGCCGAAGGCTATCTCGTCAGCGTAGAGCCGCACAGCCACAACGTTGGCACCTGCTACCGTTGCCGCACCACCGTGGAGCCCATCACGTCGGATCAATGGTTCGTCAAAATGGAGCCGCTTGCCAAGCCCGCGCTGGAAGTGGTCAAAAACGGAAAAGTCAAATTTGAGCCCGAGCGGTTCAGCAAGATCTATATCAACTGGATGGAGAATGTCCACGACTGGTGCATTTCCCGCCAGCTTTGGTGGGGGCACCGCATTCCCGCCTTCTACTGCGGCGATTGTGGCGAAATGACCGTTTCGCGCGAGGACGTTTGCACCTGCCCCAAGTGCGGAAGCAAAAAAATCACGCAGGATAGCGACGTGCTGGATACCTGGTTCTCCTCGGCGCTTTGGCCGTTCTCTACGCTCGGCTGGCCCGAAAAGACCGCCGATCTTGCCCGCTATTATCCCACCAGCGTACTGGTTACCGGCTATGATATCATCTTCTTCTGGGTTGCCCGTATGATCTTCTCCGGCCTGGAACAAATGGGCGATATTCCGTTCCACACCGTGTTTATCCACGGTCTGGTGCGCGACGCGCAGGGGCGGAAGATGTCCAAATCGTTGGGCAACGGCATCGACCCGCTGGAAGTGATTTCCAAGTACGGCGCCGACGCGCTCCGCTTTGCGCTTTCCACCGGCAACTCGCCTGGAAACGATATGCGCTTCTCGGATGAAAAAATCGAGGCCGCGCGCAACTTTGCAAACAAGCTTTGGAACGCCTCGCGCTTTGTGCGGATGAACCTTTCCATCGACCGCGCCGAACTGCCCGCCGCTTCCAAACTGGCGCCCGAGGACAAATGGATTTTGACGCAGTACAACAAAACGGTTGCCACCGTAACCGATTCGCTGGATCATTACGAGATCGGCGTGGCGCTGGCCGCCATTTACGATTTTACATGGAGCGTGTTCTGCGATTGGTATATCGAGCTGACCAAGAGCCGCCTTGCCGAGGCCGGCACCGAGGGCAACCTGACGGCGCAAAACGTGCTTTGCTACGTTTTGGAGGGCATTCTCAAAATGCTCCATCCGTTTATGCCCTTTATCACCGAGGAGATCTACCAGGCGCTTCCGCACAGCGACGCCAGCGGGAGCATTGTGCTTGCCGCTTACCCCAAGCCGGATAACGCTTTGGAATTTGCGGCCGAGTCGGCACAAATGCGCCGGGTGATCGACGCCATTCGCGCCATTCGTCTGCGCCGCAACGAAATGAACATTGCGCCCTCCAAAAAGGCGAAGGTGTATGTGGAAACGCGCTATCCCGAGTCCTTCCCGGAAACTTCCTACGCCTTCTTCCGCCGCCTTGCCTCGGCAAGCGACGTTGTGGTGGCCGAGGCCTTTACGCCCGACGTTGTCAACGCCGATAACGCCGTACAGATCATTACCGACTCGGCAACCGTCTATCTGCCGATGGCGGATCTGATCGACGTTGAAAAAGAGCGCGAACGCCTGCGCGGGGAAGCCGCAAAGCTGGAAGCCGAGATCGACCGCCTGGGCAAAAAGCTTTCCAACGAGGGCTTTGTTTCCAAGGCGCCGGAGCAGGTGGTTGCCGCCGAGCGCGCAAAACTGGCAAGATACCAGGAGAACCTTGCCGGTGTAAACGCCGCACTGGAAAAGCTGAAATAATGGGCTTTCATTATTGAAATAAAAAAGGCGGGGGATCGCAAGATCCCCCGCTTGATTTTTTATTAAAAAAGAAGTTACAGCTCGGTTTCCAGCGCTCGGCGCAGTTCGGCGTACAGGTAAAGAGAACCCAGGCAAACAAGCGGCCGGTTTTCCGCGCGGCTGACTTGTACGGCGGCGGCCAGCCCCTCGGCAACGGTGGCAAAGGCGGTTGCGGGGACGCCGCAATTTTGGAACAGGGCGGCGTACGCTTCCGCGTTCAGCGCGCGGGGATTTTCGGGCTTGACCGTAAAGGCTCCGGCCGCAACCGGCGCCAGCGTTTGCACGATCCCGGCGCAATCCTTATCCGCCATCACGCCGGAAAGCAGGTTTACTTTCTGATCCGGGAAATAGGTTTTTATCGCTTCTACCGCGGCGCGAACGCCCTGGGGGTTATGCCCGCCGTCGTAAAGAATGATCGGGTCGCTCTTGCGGAGCAGTTCAAAGCGCGCGTGCCAAACGGCGCCGGCAAGCCCTTGGCGGATCGCGCCTTCGGGAATGTTCAGCCCTTCCTTTTGCAAAATTGAAACGGCCGAAAGCACCGTTGCTGCGTTGCGCGGCTGATAGGTGCCGAGGAGCGAGAGATGCAAATCCTGCCAACCCGCAAAATCAAAGGTTGTTCCTTCCAGCGTCATTTCCTTTACGCAAAGGCCGGAGCGGTCCACCGCCGAAAACGGTGAAGTCCGCGTTTTTGCAATTTCGGCAAGCGTCAATCGTGCCGGCTCGCTTTCGCCGCCCCAAAGGCAGGGGCGCCCGGCTTTGATAATGCCGCCTTTTTCGGCCGCAATCGCCTCAATGGTGTTGCCGAGATAGGCGGTGTGGTCAAAATCGATCCCGGTGATCACCGAAAGGAGCGGATTTTGAATGACGTTGGTGGCGTCCAGTCGCCCGCCCATCCCGCATTCCAGCACCACAAGGTCGCACCGTTGGCGCTTGAAATATTGAAAGGCGATGGCGGTAATCAGTTCAAACTCGGTGGGCGGGTCGGCCATCCGGTCGGCAAAAACGCGCACCTGTTCGGTTTCAAAAGCGAGGTCGGCGTCCGAGATTTCCTCGTTGTTCACCATCATACGCTCGTTGAAGCGCAGAACGTAGGGCGAGGTGAACAGCCCCACGCGGTAGCCCGCGGCGGCAAGAATGCCCGAAAGCATCCGGCAAAAGGAGCCTTTGCCGTTGGTTCCGGCAACGTGAACAAACCGCAAACCGTCCTGCGGGTCGCCCAAAAGGCGGCAAAGCTCGGTAATGCGGGAAAGCCCCGGCCGACTGCCGCGCCAATCGACCGAATGAATATAAGCAAGCGCTTCGGAATATGTCATAATCGAGCCTCCCGTCAAGCCTCCATCCGCCGCCGCAGGAAAATTCCCAGGCGGTGAAGGACGGGGATGAAGATCAAATTCAGCGGAAACAGAATGGAATACTCGGTGGATAGCCGGCCGATGAAGAACCCCCAATAGGTTTTGGAGGAGTAGAGCTGCGAGATCCAAAGGGTGTTGAGGAACAGCCCCAAAATCAGGCAGTTGATCGCCGCCGGGATCAACACCTTCCACCAGGTCAGCTTTCCGTAGTATAAAAACAGTCCGTAAACCAGCCCCATCAGCCCGGCAACAATGGTAAAACCGGGGTGATACGGCCCGAACGGAAAGCAGAGCGCGCCCACAAGGTCGGCCACCGCCCAGGTCAGCGCGGCGTGTACCGGGCCGCACAAAACGGCAACCAGCACCACCGGAACAAAGGCAAGCCCGATTTTGAGGTTGATGACCTGAAACGAGGCAAACCGATCCAGCACCATACAAAGCGCGGCCATAACGGCGGTAATGATCCATTTCAGCAAACGTTGTTGGCTTTTTCGCATAAAAAAATTCCCCCTTTCCACTCATATCGCAGAAAACAGGAGGAAAGCCCCTGCGGGCTTGCATTCTTTTTTGCGTTATGAAGCGGGATGCAGAAAACGAACCGCAACGAAAAAATCGTTTTCGTCCGCGCGACAACTCCCCGTCCGCGCGGCACTGGCAGGCAAACGCCAAACGCCCGTTTTCTTACTCTTCATTTCCAAATTTGCCGGAATACGGCTTTCCTCTATTATATTCTCCGGCGGTGGGTTTGTCAATAGGTTGGGCGCGATTTCGGGCGTTTTTTTGCAAAAGCAAGATTTTGATCATTTTTCCATCATTTTCCAAAAAATGACGGTTTTCGGTCTTGACACATTGCCGAAAAAGGATTATAATGAAAGAAACCGATCGAAAAAAAGAAAAGGGGAATGTTACTATGAAATCAACCGGAATGGTTCGCAAAATCGACGAGCTCGGCCGCATCGTAATGCCCGCCGAGATCCGCCAAACGCTGGGGCTGGAAGTGCGCGACGCAATGGAGATCTTCATTGACGGCGAGCGCGTTATCCTGCAAAAATATCAGCCCTCCTGCATTTTCTGCACCAATGCCGACAATCTGATCGACTTTGGCGGCAAGCGCATTTGCCCCGAATGCCTGGCAAAACTGAAAAAACTGAACTGAAACCCGAAAAGAGGAGAACCCCTATGAAAGTTGCAGAACTGCGCGCCGCGCTGAACAGCGGCGCTTTTGACGAACGCTTTTGCTATATTTACGGAACGGCGGCGGTGGCGGCGCAAAAAGAGCGCTATGCCCGCGCGCTGGACGCTTTTGAGGCGCTTTACGGTTCCGACCGCGACGCCGCTTTCTATTCGGTTGCCGGCCGGAGCGAGCTTTCGGGCAACCATACCGACCACAACCACGGCTGCGTGATCGCCGCCTCCATCGACTTGGACATCATTGCCGTTGCCGCGCCCCGCGCGGACGCCGTCATTCGCATTCAAAGCGAGGGCTTCCCGGAGGACGTGGTAGATCTTGCCGCTTACACCGCACCCAAAAAGGAACGGTTTGAGCGCTCCGATGCACTCATTGCCGGTATGGCGGCAGGCTTCCGGAAAGAGGGATTTGCCGTTGGCGGTTTTGACGCCTACACCACTTCCAACGTGCTCAAAGGGTCGGGCATTTCTTCCTCGGCGGCCTTTGAGGATATGGTGGGCAACATTCTCAATTACATCTACAACGAGGGCAAAATCAGCAATGTGGAGATCGCCAAGCTCGCGCAGTATGCCGAGAACGTCTTTTTCGGCAAGCCCTGCGGGCTGATGGATCAGGTCGCCTGCGCCGTCGGCGGTATTGTTGCCATCGACTTTGCCGATCCCAAACAGCCGGTGATTGAGCAGGTAAACTTTGATATTACCGGCGCGGGTTACAACCTTTGCATTGTCAACACCGGGGGCAACCACGCCGATCTGACCGGCGACTATGCCTCTGTCCCGGCCGAAATGAAAGCGGTTGCCGCCCAATTCGGCAAGCCTGTTTTGCGCGAGGTCGAAGAGGAAAAAGTGCTGGCGGCGCTTCCCGAACTGCGCGGGAAAGTGGGCGACCGCGCCGTGCTGCGCGCCCTGCATTTCTACGCCGAAAACCGCCGCGTTGCCGCGCAGAAAGCCGCGCTCAAAGCGGGCGACCTCAAAGCCTTCTTTGAGCTTGTCATTGCCTCCGGGCGCTCCTCGTTCTGCTATTTGCAAAACGTTTATACCACCAAAAATCCGGCGGAGCAGGGGCTTTCCCTGGCGCTTTGCCTTGCCGAGCGGGCGCTTGCCGGAAAGGTTGCGGCCTGGCGCGTGCACGGCGGTGGATTTGCCGGCACCATTCAGGCCTTCGTTCCGAACGAGGCGGTAGAAGCCTTCCGCGCGCAAATGGACGCCGCATTCGGCAAGGGCGCTTGTATGGTGCTTCGCATTCGTCCGGTGGGAGCCACCAGAATTTGAACGATCCGATAGAGGAGGGGGAGCGGGAAAGCCCTCCCTCCCATTTCTTTTCAAAAAAAGGATAAACTGATATGATCCGTTTTCAAAATCCCTTCCGCAAAGGCGGAGCGGGGCTGATGATCTTGCTGATTTTCAATACCGTATGGCTTGCGGTTTTGTATTTTACCTTGCCGGCAATTTTGCATTTTGCCTATTTGCCGGTCATCTATCTGGCGGCGGGCGGTGCGCTGACGCTTTGGTTCGTCATTTACAACAAAGGCTTTACCCATCGGCGCGTCAAACCGGAAAACCTGCCCCAGGGACTATCGAAAGAGGAAAAAGAAGCCTGGAACGAGGAAGGTGAGCGGCTGTTCCGCCGGTCGCGCTGGGCGCTTACCCTGATTGTCCCCATTCTGCTCATCTTCCTTGCAGACCTGATCTACCTCTTCTTCGGGCAGATCGTGCTGAGGTGGTTCCAATGAGCCTGCGCATTTTTTCCTTGTATTCCGGCTCGTCGGGCAATTCCTTTCTCATTGCCAACGGCGGGGATTGTATTCTGATCGACGGCGGCAAAAACTGCAAGCGCCTTGCGGCCTGCATTTGCGCCTGCGGGTATTCGCCGGCCGACGTGCGCGCCGTGCTGGTCACGCACGAGCACAGTGACCACATCAGCGCCCTGCCGGTGTTTACAAGGCGGTACCGCATTCCCGTACACGCGGTTGGCGAAACGGCGTTTGCGCTTGCGGCGGCCGGGGTGGATCCTGCCCTGATCGTTTCGCACCCAGCGCCCTTTCGGGAAACCGTTGGCGGTTTTTCGGTGTCCGCTTTTCCAACGCCGCACGATAGCCGCGCCTCGGTGGGCTACCGCGTGGAAACCGAAACCGACGAAGGGGTCTGCAAAATCGGCTATGCAACCGATATGGGCGTCCTGACCCCGACGGTGGAAGAAAACCTGCTCGGCTGCGACTATGTGATTTTGGAAAGCAACCACGATATTGTGCGCCTGGAAACCGGGCCGTACCCCTATTATCTCAAAAAACGGATCCGCGGCGAGCGGGGGCATCTTTCCAATGCCGATTGCGCCGCCTTTGCCGAAAAACTTGCCGGGAGCGGTACCAGGCGCATTTTGCTGGCGCATTTGAGCCGCGAGAACAATACGCCTGCGCTCGCCTATGAAACGACCGCCGCGCGCCTGCGCGGCAAGGATGTGATCCTGCGGGTCGCCGCGCCGGAAGAAATAACCGAATTGATTTAAGGAAAGAGTATGCTGAACGTCACTTTAATTGCCGTTGGAACGCTGAAAGAGGATTATTTGCGCGCGGCGTTTGCCGAATACGAAAAGCGGTTGCGCGCCTATTGTAAGCTGGAACTTGTTCCCATTAAGGAGGTCAAACTTCCCGAAGATCCCGGCGAAGGGGAAATTGCCGCCGCGCTGGAAGAGGAGGGCCGGCAAATCCTTGCCGCTCTGCCGCCGCGCGCCTACAAAATTGCCCTTTGCGTGGAGGGAAAGGAACTTTCCTCCCAGGAGCTTGCCGAAAAACTGGAACAGATCGGCGCCTCGCACGGCGCAGTCGCGCTGGTGATCGGCTCCTCCTATGGGCTTTCGCCCGCCGTCAAATCGGGGTGCGATTTCCGGCTTTCGGTTTCCCGGCTCACCTTCCCGCACCAGCTGATGCGGGTGATCTTGTTGGAAACGCTGTACCGCTCGCTGGGCATTCTGCGCGGTACGAAATACCACAAATAAAAAACCGCCCGAGCCAAGTCGGGCGGAAGGATTTTTTCCTTTTTCGTTGCAAATCAAATGGTTCCCGTAACGGTCAGGGTCGCCTCCCCGGGGGTAGAAGTCCAGGTGCCGTCCTCGTTTTGCGTAAAGGTGGCGGCAGGAACCGAAATGGCTCCTTCGGTGGTTTGGAAAACACCGGTGCCCTCGTCGTAGGTGTAGCCGGTTGCCGACATCGGAGCGCCGTTATAGGTCACGGCAATGTCCGAAAGGACCGGGGCAAATTGATCGGTCAGGATCAGGTTGTCATCGCCGCCCGCGGCATGGTTGCCGGTGTTGCAAATGAGGAAGGTGTAGGTCACGCTTCCGCTTCCGGATACCTGCAAAGGAGAGAGCGATTTTACGATCGAAAGGATCGGCCCCGCGGCCACCGGAACGGTTGCCTGGGCGGTTACCAAGGTGGTACCGTCCCCGCTTGCGGTAACGGTATTGGTCAGCGTAGCGCCAACCTCGGGGGAGGCGTACTCGTTCACCAGCACCTCGTAAATCACCGCGGCGTTGCCGTTTGCCGGAACGGTAATGCCCGTAATCGTCAGCGTCGTCCCGCCGGTTGCGGTGGGGGCGTGCTGTGCAATGCCGCCGGCAAAATAGTGCACCGAACCGTCCACATAGGTCAAAAGCGGCGTTGCGCCCGTTCCGGCGCCCAAATCGTCGGTCAGGGTCAGGCCGGTCAGAGGAACGGTGTCGGAGTTGATCAAATTCACAACGTAGGTCAGGCGGCCGCCAACCGTGTAGGCGTCTTCCAGCACGGTTTTGGTCATTGAGAGCACGTCTGCAATCTCGCCGGTCACCGTGTTGGAAAGCACAACGGTATTGTTGTAGGAAAGCTGCGCCTGGTTGGTAAATTGTTGTGGCATAATGGGAATAACCTTTCTGAAAAAATCAGAGCAGGGGCAGGGCATCTGTCCGCTGTCCCCGCCAATGTCAGTATATGTCGATCCGGCGCAACAGGTGTTGAAAAAACCGGGCAATCAGGCGTAAAACTGATGGTTGCCGATGGTGAAAAGATAGGGGCGCGCCCGCTGGATCCAGGTGGAAGTTGCCAGCCTCGGGTTGACGAAATAGAGCGCCTTATCCGAAAGGGAATACCCCTCCATACAAATCTTTGCCGCAATCACGGCGCTTGCCGAGGGCGTATCGTAAATGGTGCCGAAGGAAACGGGCGAGAACTGGGTGCCGTACTTGCGGTCAAAGATCACGCCCCAAACGGTGTTGGGAAATTCGGCCGACGCAACGCGGTTGTAAACCACGTTGCCAACGGCAATTTGCCCCTCCAAACATTCCCCGCGCGCCTCGGCGGAGATGATGCGCGAAAGCCAGTAGAGCGTGTCGGCGTCGTAATCCGCCGGCGCCGCGGCGCTCTGCCCGGTGCGGGAAAGGGAAACGGCGTTTGCCGCGGCGTCCCAGCGCAGTTCCAGCGCAAAGGCGCGGGCAAGGGGACGGATCGGCACGTAAAGCGAGCCGGAACGGTTGCAAACAGCGCGAACGGTGTAAAAATAACGGCCGTTTGCCTCGATGTAAAGATTGCCGGTGCGCACCGTCATCAAAAGCGATTTTGAAGAAACGGTCGCGGTTTTCGTCCAGCCGTTCCAGGAAATATCGGTCGCGCCGAACAGGGCGCAAAATTTGCGGAGCGGAACGTAGGTCACACCGTCCATCCGCAGGCATTCGCCGGCCAGCACCTCCTGCCCCTCCAAATAAACGGGGGTCACGATCCCTTCCGGGGGAGCGGCGGCAGCGGTCAGCGCGCCGAGCGGCCCGACGAGCGGCCCGACGAGCAGGCAGAACGCCAGGAGGACAATGCAAATTTTGGTCTTGCTTTTCATAGAAAAACTCCTTTCTTTTGGGGTGTTTTCATTGTAACATACCGGCGCGCCGGCGCGCAACCCACACTTTCCGGCAATGCAGGAAAGGGCAGGCAAACTGCCGAAAAACAGGAAAAAACGGAGAAGACGATGAAACAATACACACATTTGGTCTGGGATTTCAACGGCACCATTTTAGATGACGTCGGCTACGATCTTGCAATCACCAACCGCTTGTTGGAGCGGCACGGACTGCCGAAACTGGCGGATGAAAACGCCTACCGGGAGGTGTTCGGCTTTCCGGTGATCGATTATTACCAAAGGCTGGGCTTTGATTTTTCCAAAACGCCCTTTCCGGTGCTTGCCGACGAATGGATGAACGATTACAACGCGAAAAAGGAGACCGCCCCTGTTCACGCGGGCGTCGTTGAGCTTTTGCGCTCGCTCCGGGCGGCCAAAGTCCCGCAAATTCTGCTTTCGGCAACCAAATCCGAAATGCTGATGGAACAGCTCCGCATCCTCGGCATTGCCGATTTGTTTGACGAGATCATCGGCGCCGACAACCACCACGCCTACGGAAAAGCCGACCTGGCAAGGGAATGGAAGCGGCGCAACCCCGGCGCGCTCCCGCTGATGATCGGCGATACCGATCATGACGCCGAAAGCGCGGCCGCAATGGGGGGCGATATTCTACTGCTGACCTGCGGTCACCAGTCCCGCCGAACGCTGGAAGCCGTCCGCCCGCTCGCCATTTACGAGCGCGCCGCGGAGATCCCGCTGGAACAGTATTTTCCCGCCTTCTTTGAAAGGAAGGGCTGAAACGCGCGCGTCGATTTTTGACGATCGGGCGCAAACCGGCTGAAAAAGCCGGGCAAAAAGGCGAAAAAGCGGGAAAAATATTTTGGCAAAGGCGTAAAAAATTACCGAAACCTATTGACGGCCGGGCGAAATTGTGCTATACTGTTCCCGTATTCGAGATAGATTTCAACTCTGCACCGCCCGGCTTGCCGGCGCGGTTTGGATATTGTATTTTTTCCGGGTACGAATTTTAAGCAGGAGGTACCCAAGGTGAACACCGGTACAGTTAAGTGGTTCAACGCTGAAAAGGGCTACGGCTTCATTTCCAACGACAACGGCGGCGATGATGTATTCGTTCATTTCTCGGCGATCCAGGTCGAAGGTTTCAAAACCCTTACCGAAGGGCAGAAGGTCACGTTCGATACCGAACCCGATCCCAAAAACAGTGCAAAGCTTCGCGCAGTCAACGTGATTCCCGCGTAATGCCGTTTTGCAAAAAAGGAACGCCTCCGGGCGTTCTTTTTTTGTTCCAAAGACTTCCAAGCGAATATTTCTTGACTTTTCCTCTAAAATATGATAAAATAAATATATATCCTTTTAGGAAGGGGGGCTTCCCGAATGAAAACCTGCATCCGACTGTCTGTTTGCATTTTGCTGGCAGTCTTTTTGTTGCTCCCTGTTTTTTCGCCTGTCGCATCCGCGCAGGATTTGAACTACGGAACCGGCAACGCCGACCAAACGCTGTTTGCCGACGAGCTGTTTGCCCTTCTTTTTGAGGGGGAGGAGCCGCTTTCCGATTTTGAGCAGGCCTATCTGCGCTCCAAAGAACGCCTGGCGCTCACCTATCCCACCGCCGACCTTCCCGAAACGCTGGTTTCGTGGAGCTATGACGGCGAGGCCGGTACGCTGACCATTTCGGCCGTCGCTTTCCGTTATACCGCCCAAAACGACGAGCCGGTGGCCTGGATCCCGCAAACGGTTCGCTTTTCCGACGGCGTTTCGCACCCGCTGGAACAAAACGGAACCGCCTATACCTATACCGTTTCCGGCGTTTGGAATTCGGGCAGTACCGATTTTACCGTGGAGTATGCCTGGACGGTCGTTCTTTCGGCGGAAACCGCGGATGCCATTCTGACCGGTGCTTACCCAGTGGCAAAAGAGATCCGCGAGCGGCTGGACGCTTACGAGATCGACCACGCCGAATGGGAACTGCAAAGCGAGCTTTACCGCGCCTATTGCGAGGCGCTGGAACCCTACCAAAAAGAATATCGCCGCTGGGAGCAGAAAAAGCAGAACTACGACGCCTACCTTGCCGCCAAAGCCGCGTACGACGAATACCAGGAGCTTTCGGCCGCGTGGGAGGCTTACAACAACTATCGCCGCCTGCTTGCCGAATACACCGGCGCAATGGAGCGCTACGGCGCTTACGGGCAAACGATGCAAACGGTCGATTACTGCATTGCCATTATGGAAACGATGTTTACCTACACCAATGACGGAAACGAATGGTGCTTCTATCCCAGTCTGATGGGCGAAACGGTGGACTCGGTTTTGAACGCAAGCCAGGAATTGATCAAAGCCGGGGTAAAGAAAACCTATGTCAACGGTGCGAAAAACGCCACCAATGCCCTGCGGCCGCTTCTTTTGCAATATGCGCAGGCAAGGGGACAGCAATACGCCTCGGAGTTTGAAAGAAAGCGCGCGCTGTTCACGGTCTATTGCGAGATTTATGACCAGATGCGCGTGCAGATCGGCGAACTTTACATTGATATTTACGCCATCTATTCCTACGGCCCGGCACAAGCCGGAATGAAGACGAAATACCCCGAGAAGATCCCGCATTTCCGGCAGTTTTTGTCGCAGCTGTATATTTTGCAGGCGCTTCTGGACGACTTTGAAACGGTCAACCTTTCCCACACGCTTCCGCTGGACGACGACAATCTGCTCGTCGGCGACCTGGTAGAGCCGAAATTGCGCCCAGCCGATACCAACCAGACCGATCCGGTGGGTGTTACCTTCCCGGAAACGCAAATCGAAACGCCGGTTGCCCCCACCGTTGTGGAAGAACCGGCCAAAGCCCTCCCCACTGATCCCGCCTTGCAGGACGAGCCGACCCCGGTAGAGAACCCCGGTGCGGCGCCCGAAGCGCCCGACCCGGTTGCCGACCCCGGTGCGGAGCCGGTTTTGGCTCCCCTGACCGAAGAGGAAACCGCCCTGCTTGCGCAGTACGACGCCGGATTGCTCCCGGAGCGGGCGGCAAAGGGAACCGCGCAATCGCTCGCCTTTACCAAATCGGTTTCTCAAACGGCGGTCTATCAAAACACACGAACGGTCGCCTTCTATAAAACCGACGGCTCCAAATTGGAGGAGCAAATTGTCGAGTACGGCGATCCAATCGAGAATATCCCGCAACTTTCCGGCTACCAAACCGAGCAATATACCTACACCTTCCTCGGCTGGGTGCCCTCCGGTAGCGGCGAGACCGAGCCGCTGGCGCTGGACTGCATTCAAAGCGATCTTTCGCTCTCCCCGCTTTTCGCGCGCGAAAAACGCACCTATACCGTAACGTGGGCGCTTTGGGGTTCCTCCCTTTCTGTTCCGCTGGAATACGGGGAACTGCCAACGCCGCCCGAAGCACCCGCCCGCCCGAACGATGAAACCTATTTTTATCGGTTTGCGGGCTGGTCGTCGGCAATTCTGCCCGTTTCGGGGGACGCGACCTATACAGCGCTTTGGCAGGCCTACCCGCTGTATTGCCAAATCACCTGGAACCTCGGCGGCAGTTCGGTTACCGTTCCGGTTGCCTACGGCGAGCTGCCGGTATATTCCGGAACGCCGAGCAAAGCTCCTACCGCGCAATATACCTATACCTTTGCCGGCTGGGATGCGGAAATTGTTCCCGCAACGAGCAATGCCACCTATACGGCGCTTTGGCAGTCCAATCTGCGCTCCTATACCGTCACTTGGAATGTGGACGGCACGCAAACCACCGAAACGCTGAATTATGGAACCACGCCGCACTATAACGGCACCCCTACCAAGCCATCCACCGCGCAATATACTTATACCTTTGCCGGCTGGTCGACGGAAGTAAAAACGGTAACGGAAAATGCCACCTATACGGCGCTTTGGCAGTCGAACCTGCGCTCCTACACCATTACCTGGGAAGTCAACGGGAACCAAATTTCCGAAATTCTCAATTACGGCGCGCTTCCGCAATATCAGGGCACACCCACCAAATCCGAAACCGCGCAATATACCTATACCTTTGCCGGTTGGAGCCCGGAAGTAACGACCGTAACCGGTCCCGCAACCTATACGGCAACCTGGAAAACCACTCTGCGTTCCTATACCATTACCTGGGATCTCGGAAATGGCAATACCAGCGCCAAAACATTCAATTACGGTGTGTTACCGCAATATCAAGGCACTCCAACCAAGCCTTCCACCGCGCAATATAGTTATACCTTTACCGGCTGGAGCCCGGAAGTAACGACGGTCACCGGCCCCGCGACCTATACGGCAACCTGGAAAGCCACCCTGCGTTCCTATACCGTAACCTGGGAGATTGATGGGAACCAAACCAACGAAACGCTGAATTACGGCGCGCTTCCTTCTTATCAGGGCACACCGACCAAACCTTCCACCGCGCAATATACCTATACCTTTGCCGGCTGGTCGCCGGAAGTGAAAACGGTAACGGAAAATGTCACCTATACAGCGCTTTGGCAATCCAATTTGCGCTCCTACACCATCACCTGGGATGTGGGCGGAAGCCAGATTTCCGAAACGCTTGCCTACGGAGCTACTCCAAGCTATAACGGCACCCCCACCAAACCGGCTACCGCGCAATATACTTACACCTTTGCCGGTTGGTCTCCGGAAGTAAAAACGGTAACGGACAATCAAACCTATACCGCGCTTTGGCAGTCCAACCTGCGCTCCTATTCTGTTACCTGGGATTTCGGAAACGGAAACACCGCTACCGATGTTTTCAATTACGGCGCGCTTCCTTCCTATCAGGGAACGCCTACAAAAGCATCCACCGCGCAATACACCTACACGTTTGCCGGTTGGAGCCCGGAAGTAACGACGGTCACCGGCCCCGCAACCTATACGGCAACCTGGAAAGCTACGTTGCGTTCCTATACCATTACTTGGGATTTTGGAAACGGGACCACGGAAACCGCAACGGTTGACTATGGCGCGCTTCCAACTTACAACGGTACGCCAAGCAGGGAAAACGATGAGCTTTACATTTATACCTTCCGTGCCTGGTCGCCGGCGGTTATCACCGTCACGCAAAATGCCGTTTATACGGCCGTTTGGGATACTGAACTGATTGAAAAACCGATCGAATGGCATACCGTGACCTGGGATCTCGGCGAAACGCAAATCACCGTTCAGGTAGAGGCCGGCACCATTCCTTCCTACCAGGGAATGCCGAGCAAAGCTTCTACCGCACAATACAGCTACAC